>JAICSZ010000168.1 GCA_025936615.1 Pedococcus sp.
CGACCTGACGAAATACACGCTGAAGGCCGGCACGCACGGCTGCCTCGCGCTGAAGGGGACGCTGCACGATCCCTACACCGGCCACACCATCGCGTTCGTGCGCGGTCCAGGTACCTCCAACGCGGTCCAGATCGACCACGTCGTGGCCCTCGGCGACGCCTGGCAGAAGGGTGCCCAGCGCTGGACCACCACGAAGCGCACGGCGTTCGCCAACGACCCGCTCAACCTGCTCGCCGTGGACGGTCCCACCAACCTGCGCAAGAGCGACGGAGACGCCGCGACCTGGCTGCCACCCCGCAAGGCCGAGCGCTGCCCCTACGTCGCCCGGCAGGTCAGCGTGAAGCACAAGTACGGGCTGTCGGTCACCGAAGCCGAACGTGACGCCATGGCGCGAGTGCTCCAGACCTGCCCCGGCCAGGGCCTCGTGAAGGCTGGTGCGATCCCGCTGGGAGGTGGCTCGGTCGCGACTGCGGCCCCGTCACCCGCGCCCAAGCAGAGCAGCCCGGTGCCCCTGACCGGCGGCGGGACGGACCCGCGCTACGGCACCTGCCGTGAGGCCAACGCCCACGGCCTCGGCCCCTACCGGCAGGGGGTAGACCCCGAGTACGACTGGTATCGCGACAGCGACCACGACGGGCTCGTCTGCGAACGCTGACCCCGAGCAGGGCCGATCAGATCAGCCCGCAGCGACGCCGAACGTCGCCAGCCAGTCCTGCACGACCGGGATGTCGATCCGCTGGAGGCCGTCGAGGTTGCGGCACACGCTCCCCAGCCCGTAGCTCGTCACGGTCACCTGGAAGCCGCCGTGGAAGGCCGGGCCACCGGAGTCGCCGTAGCAGGTCCCCCCGGTCCCACGCGGGTCGCGGTCGTTGCCGTTGACCTGCAGGAGCTGCGCGTCGAGCTTCTGGCCGGGCTGCTCCGCGAAGCGCCGGACGATGGGGTAGTCCTGCGGCGTCGGCTTGTTCGGCCCGGGGCCGGCCTGGCTGATCTCGGTGCCGTACCCCACGGTGGTGAAGAACGTCGTGGACAGGACGTCGGGCGTGAACTGGTCGAGGTAGCCGCTGGGCGCGATGGTCGCCGGCTCGATGGTGACGGGGGAGTCGAGGACCACCACCCCCACGTCGTTCCAGTTCTTCTTGTCGGTGAAGTGCGAGTAGCCAGGGTGCGTGTGGGCCGTGCCCGAGAGGTACCCGGCGTCGGCGAGCTCGGCTGCGGTGTAGCCCGCGGCCGGGTCGGCGGCCCCCCCGAGGTCCGCGGGCGGGGCGGCGTCGACGAGCGTGTCGAACTTCACCGCGGTCTTGCCGACCGTGCCGTCCGTGCAGTGCGCAGCGGTGACCAGGACCGTCGGCGACACCAGGGTCGCGGTGCAACGGGACCTGCCAGCGCCGGTGTAGAACGCGATCAGGGCGACGTTGGGGTGGCCGTCCCCGTCGAGCTCCCCACCCGTGATGGCAGAGGCGGCGACTGCCGTGCCGGCCGTGAGGAAGGTGGCGAGGCCAAAGGCCATCAGCGCGCGGCGCAACTTCATGGGGGACCTTCTCCTGTTCGCGGGAACGCCACACCGGGGGCGGCGTAATGGCAGTCAACTGGCAGCCGGGCCGGGTGTCCAGCCACCCACGCCGCAGCCGGGGCGCCGGTTCAGACCTGCGTGCCGACCGCCAGGCCGATCGCGTAGGTCACGATCATCGCCGCCACGCCGCCGATGACGTTGCGCGCCACTGCGCGTGGGCGTGGTGCGTCTCCGAGGGCGGCGCTCGTCCACCCCGTGACGACGAGGGCAACGACGACCGCGGCCGCGGTCACGGGGATCCGGGATGTCACCGGGACGAGCAGCACCGCAGCCAGTGGGAGCAGCGCGCCGAGGGTGAACGCGATCATCGACGCCCATGCGGCGTGCCAGGGGTTGGTCAGGTCGTGGGGGTCGATGCCGAGCTCGGCCTCCGCGTGCGCGCCGAGCGCGTCGTGCTCGGTGAGCTGGTGGGCGACCTGCGCCGCCAGGGCGCGGCTCAGTCCCTTGCCCTCGTAGATCTGGGTGAGCTCCTCCAGCTCCTCCTCGGGCATCTCGTGCAGCTCCTGGCGCTCCTTGGAAAGCAGGGCCTGCTCGGTGTCGCGCTGGGTGCTCACGGACACGTACTCCCCGGCAGCCATGCTCATCGCGCCGGCAGCGAGCCCGGCGATGCCGGCAGTGGCGATCGCGCCGCGGTCGGTGGTCGCGGCGGCGACACCGATGACGATCCCCGCCGTGGAGACGATGCCGTCGTTGGCGCCGAGGACGCCGGCCCGGAGCCAGTTGAGCCGCGCACCGATGCCTGCGCCGTGCACCTCACCGGCGTGCGGCGCCACCGTGGCCTCCTCGGTCACTTGGCCGTGGCCGCGAGGCGCGCCGCCGCCTGCGAGATGCGGTGGGCCAGCTCGACATCCAGCTGGGTCAGCCCACCCTCGGAGTGGGTCGACAGGGTCCACCGGGTCGTGGTCCACCGGATGTCGATGTCTGGGTGGTGCCCCATCTCCTCGGCCTCGACCGCGACCTCGTCGACCAGCCGGATCGCGCTCGGGAAGTCGGGGGCCTCGAACTCGGCTCGCAGCTGCGCACCCTCGCGCGTCCAGTCGGGGAGGTCGGCGACCTGCCGCTGGATCTCCTCTTCGGTCAACAGTCGTGGCATGAGCCCCAGTCTCCCAGCCTGTGGTTCGGCGTGTCACCGTAGGTGACCCTCACCTGAGGTGCCCGAGACCGCGGTATGCCGCGTGCGCACGGTGCGCACGCGGCATACCGAATGCCTGTGGTTGGCTCAGAGGGCGTCGCCCACGGTGGCCGGCCCCAGGAAGTCGCCCTGGTCCTCGGTGGTGTCCAGCTGCTCGGTGGCGACGGCGACGACCTCGTGCGGCTGGATCTCGCCGGACTCGATCTGCTCGGCCCAGTGGCAGGCGACCCGGTGGCTGCTCGGAACCCCGTCGATCTCGGGGACCCGCAGCTGTGGGCGCTCGGTGTCGCAGCGCGTCTCCTGCCGCCACGGGCAGCGGGTGTGGAACCGGCACCCCTGGGGCGGGTTCGCGGGCGAGGGGAGGTCCCCGACGAGCAGGATGCGCTCGCGCCGGTCCTCGACGACGGGGTCGGGGACCGGGACCGCCGACATGAGGGCGCGCGTGTAGGGGTGCAGGGGCTGGCTGTAGAGGTCGGCCGCGTCGGCCTCCTCCGCGAGCGCGCCGAGGTACATGACGCCGATCCGGTCGCTGATGTGCCGGACGACGGCGAGGTCGTGGGCGACCACCAGGTAGGTCAGGTCGAACTCGTCCTGGAGGTCCTCGAGCAGGTTGAGCACCTGCGCCTGGACCGACACGTCGAGGGCCGAGACCGGCTCGTCGGCCACGATCAGCTTGGGGTTCACCGACAGGGCCCGGGCGATGCCGATGCGCTGGCGCTGGCCGCCCGAGAACTCGTGGGGGTACTTCTTCAGGGCGGCGGCGGGCAGGCCGACGGCGGCGAGGAGCTCGCGCAGCCGCTTGCCCGCGGACTTGGCGTCCTTGACCAGGCCGTGCGCCTTCATTCCCTCGACGAGCAGGCTCTCCACGGACTGCCGGGGGTCGAGGCTGCCCATCGGGTCCTGGAACACCATCTGGATGTCCTGGCGCTTGACGCGCAGCTCCTTGCCCTTGAGCGAGGCGATGTCGACGCCGTCGAACTCGACGGTGCCCTCGGTGGGTGGCTCGAGGTTGAGGATGGCGCGGCCCAAGGTCGACTTGCCGCAGCCCGACTCGCCCACGAGGCCGTAGGTCTCGCCCTTGTGGATCGTCAGGTCCACGCCGTCGACGGCGTAGACGTAGCCGATCGTCTTGTCGAAGACCACGCCCCGCTTGATCGGGAAGTGCACCTTGACGCCCTTGACGTCGACCAGCACCTCCTTGCTGACCGTCACCGCGGCACCTCCACGGGGTTGTGGCACCGCAGCGCGCGGTCGCCCTCGTCGACGAGCTCGGGCATGACCTCGCGGCACCTCTCGATCGGCTGCGAGCACCGGGGTGCGAACGCGCAGGCGTGGTCCCACGGCAGGTTGTCGCTCACCGAGCCCGGGATCGGGTGGAGCTTCTCGCCGCGCGGGGCGTCGAGCCGCGGGATCGACCCGAGCAGCCCATGGGTGTAGGGGTGGCGCGGTGCCGCGAACAGCGGGTGGCGCTCTCCGCGCTCGACGATCTTGCCGCCGTAGAGCACGTTGACCCGGTCGCACAGCCCGGCCACGACGCCGAGGTCGTGGGTGATCATGATCAGCGCGGTGCCGGTGTCCTCGACGAGCTCCTTGAGCAGGGCGAGGATCTGGGCCTGGATGGTCACGTCGAGCGCGGTCGTCGGCTCGTCGGCGATGAGCAGCCGCGGCTGGCAGGCCAGCGCCATGGCGATGAGCGCGCGCTGGCGCATTCCACCGGACAGCTGGTGGGGGTAGTCCTTGAGTCGCCGGTTGGGATCCGGGATGCCCACCTTGTCGAGCATGTCGCGGGCGATGGGCGTCGCGGCCTTGCGGGACAGGCTGCGGTGGCGCTCGAGGACCTCGCTGACCTGGATGCCGATCGGGACCACGGGGTTCAGTGAGGAAAGCGGGTCCTGGAAGATCATGCCGAGGTCGCGACCGCGGCGGTCCCGCATGCGCTCGGGGCTCTCCTCGAGCAGGTTCGTCCCCTGGAAGTCCACCTCACCCGTGACCTTGACCCCGCGCCGGGGCAGCAGCCTCATGATGGCCAAGGAGGTCACGGACTTGCCGCACCCGGACTCACCGACCAACCCGACGGTCTCTCCGGGGCGGACGTCGAAGCTGACGCCGTCTACCGCGACGAACGGCTCCTCCCCGGAACGCTGGAAGGTGACCGTCAGGTCGCGCACGGTCAGCAGCCCCTCCCCTGAGCGGCCGCGGGGCTGGACGTTCTCGAGGGTCTCGGTCATGCGACGACTCCCCAAGGACACGAGCGACGAAGGAGCAAGGCCCGCAGGGGTGAGGAGCATGGCCAAAGTGATCGGGTCAACGTGCTACCTCCGGGTCTTGGGGTCGAGGGCCTCGCGCAGCGACTCGCCCATCAGGGTGAAGCCGAGCGCGACGACGATGATGCACATCGCTGGGTAGACCGCGAGGTGCGGGTAGTCCTCGATGTACTGCTGTGCCGTACCCAGCATCTGGCCCCACTCCGGTTGGTTGTCGTCGGGATTGCCGAACCCGAGGAAGGACAGGCCGGCCGCGTCGATGATCGCGGTGGCAAGGACCAGCGTCGCCTGCACGATGACCGGGCCGAGCGAGTTGGGCAGCATGTGGCGGAACACGATGGGGGACGGCTTGACCCCGAGCGCACGGGCGGCCAGGACGTGGTCGCTCGAGCGCTGGGCGAGCATCGAGCCGCGCAGCAGGCGGGCGAAGATCGGGATCTCGACGACCGCGATGGC
>JAICSZ010000400.1 GCA_025936615.1 Pedococcus sp.
TCGGGCGTCACCCGGACCAGCCGACCCCCCGGCCTGCGCCGCCGACCACCACCCGAACCACCACCCGACGACCCGCCACCCGTTTGACCCCGACAGCACCTTTCGCGGCTCTGAAGGCGGCCTCTGGGCGATTCCCGGCGATATCGGCGCTCTCGCACGCTTTGAGCGGTCAAACCGTGCGACATCGCCGTTCTCGTCGCGCTGAGGCGTCACAATGCCTCGTCATGAGCGACCTTGGAGGGCCGGTTCAGAGCGACTTCAGCGGCGAGTCCAACGAGCTTCGGTCCGGGGACGCAATGCTCGCGTGAGGAGCCGAGCCAGGGGCGTCAGGCGCTGGCTGGTGCGGGCGCTTCGGGCATCAGGCCGACTTGGCTCAGGTAGTCGGCCATGTTCCAGTACAGGTGCTCCTCGGCGACTTTCCCGTCGCGCAGCCGTCCGATCGAGAGACCCTGGATGCGGAACGGGCGGCCCGTGTTGGGCAGGCCCCGTGCCTTGTCCTCCCGGTCGTTGGTGCCGGACATCGTCCACTCGGCCGCGAACATGTCATCCGTCGCGAGGGTGAGCTCACCGAGATCGAGGCGATAGTCGCTAGAGAAGTGCTCCGCCATGTCGACGAGCATCTCGCGGACGGTGTCCGTCCCTTCCATACGTTCGCCGAGCCCCTTGTCGTCCAAGACGACATCCTCGGTCATACAGGCAAGGACCTTCGCCGGATCGTGGCTGGTCCATGCGTCCACGTAGGTGTGCATCCAGGTCTTGGTTCCCGGGGTTCCGGCGGCACCAGTCATTGCTTCCACTCCCTCGTGAGCGGTGGCTCGCGCCCTCCGCGCTCCCCGTGGGGCCTGGCACGAGAGGGAAACCGTGGCACCGTGGCGCAGCCGGTTGCACGGTCCTCGTCGGCGGTTTCCTATGCGGAGCGCGTCTCTCACGCTTCGTACCGGCCTGGCGCCGATACGAGGATGCGAGACGCATGGAGTCCGCTGGGGACTCGAAGAGACTCGCCCCAAGGGGCCGCTTAAAGGGATGCTCTGGGCGACTCAGACCGGGCGGGCAGGATCAAGGCATGACCTTCTTCTCCGCCCGTGCCGACGTCCCGACCGACGCCCCGGAGCGGTACGCCAAGCAGCTGGTCGCCCACCTCGGTCGCCGGCTCGAGTGGACGACGGAGGGCAACACCTCGACCGCCCGCTTCGGCGAGGGCACCGGGCGGGTCGTGGTCGGCGACGGCGTCCTCACCCTGCTCGCGGAGGCGCCCGACGCCGAGGGCCTCGCGCGGGTGCAAGACGTGCTGGGCCGGCACCTCGAGCGGTTCGGGCAGCGCAGCGAGCTGGTGGTGAGCTGGGGCCCCGTCGGGTAGGACGGTCGGCATGCCGAGCTATCGCGTGAACAAGGACGCCGTCGCACAGGCGAGGAAGCTCATCGACGCCGGAAAGGTCGACGACGAGACGCCGTGGTCGGACGCCGCACCCTCCACCGACGAGGCGAACAAGGTGCTCGACCGCGAGGGCTGGGACGGCTTCGCCGCCTGGCATCTCGGCGAGGACACCGACGCCTCGGAGGAGACCAAGGGCCGTTACGCCTTTCCCTACGGCGACTTCTCGAAGGTCAACCGGGCGGCGCTCATCCACGCCAAGCAGCGCGCCTCGCAGAACGACCACGACGCGATCGAGAAGGCGGCCGGCGAGCTGCTCGACCGGCTCGACGAGAAGCGGCAGTAGCCGGTGCCCCGGCTGCGCGCCGCGGCATTGCCCGAGCTGTCCGCGGCCGTGGCCACCCCGCGCTACGACCGGGCCCGTTGCGGGCGGGGATCGTGCACCTCGGGGTGGGCGGCTTCCACCGCTCGCACCAGGCGGCCTACCTCGACACGTTGATGAACCGCCGCGAGGCGCTCGACTGGGGCATCTGCGGGGTCGGCGTCCTGCCGGCCGACCGCAGGATGCGCGACGCGCTCACCGCGCAGGACCACCTGTGGACGCTGCTGGTCCGGCATCCCGACGGCGACGTCGACGCGCGGGTGATCGGCTCGATGGTCGAGTACCTGCTCGCCCCCGACGACGCCGGCGCGGTGATCGAGCGGATGACCGACCCCGCCGTCCGGATCGTCTCGCTGACGGTGACCGAGGGCGGCTACAACATCACCGCGGACGGCGGCTTCGACGTCGGCAACCCCGACATCGTCGCCGACCTCGCCGCGCCGGAGTCGCCGCGGACCGCGTTCGGCCTGGTCACCGAGGCGCTCCGCCGCCGCCGCGACCGGGGCACCGCGCCGTTCACGGTGATGTCGTGCGACAACGTGCCCGGCAACGGAGACGTCGCCCGGCGCAGCTTCGCCGCCTTCGCCGCGCTGGGCGACGCCGGGCTGGGGGAGTGGATCGCCCGCGAGGTGCGGTTCCCGAACTCGATGATCGACCGGATCACGCCGGCCACCACCGACGCCGACCGTGCCGAGTTGGCCGCCCGCTTCGGCGTCGAGGACGAGTGGCCGGTGGTCTGCGAACCGTTCACCAAGTGGGTGCTCGAGGACCACTTCGGCTCCGGCCGGCCGCCTCTGGAGGACGCCGGCGTGCAGTTGGTCGAGGACGTCGCCCCGTACGAGCTGATGAAGCTGCGCCTGCTCAACGCCGGCCATCAGGTGCTCGGCCACCTCGGCCGGCTCGCGGGCCTGACCTTCGTGCACGAGGCCTGCCGCGATCCGCTGTTCCGGGGGGTGCTGGAGGGCTACCTGCGTGAGGAGGGCGAGCCGACGCTGCGGCCGGTGCCCGGCATCGACCTGGCGCACTACGAGGCCGACCTGGTCGAGCGCTTCGGCAGCCCGGCGGTGCGAGACACCCTCGCCCGGCTGTGCACCGA
>JAICSZ010000293.1 GCA_025936615.1 Pedococcus sp.
CACCGGATGCCCGAGGGGACGGTGTACATGTACCACGCCCAGGACCGGCTGATCGACGTACCGCTCGCGGAGACCAGCGGGAAGCGGGGCGGCATCCACAACTCGCTGACCCGCCTGCTGGTCAAGCCCACCCATCTGGTCGGCGGCTACGCCCAGCTGTCCTTCGCGTTCAACTATCTCGGCCCCACCGGGAACCAGCGCGACGAGGTCACCGTCATCCGCAAGCGCAGCCAGGAGGTCACGTACTGATGGGCTCGACAAGCTCGACCGACGAGACGACGGAGGTCAGGCACTGATGCGCGTCATGGCTCAGATGGCGATGGTGATGAACCTCGACAAGTGCATCGGCTGCCACACCTGCTCGGTGACCTGCAAGCAGGCCTGGACCAACCGCTCCGGCACGGAGTACGTGTGGTTCAACAACGTGGAGACCCGTCCCGGACAGGGCTATCCACGCACCTACGAGGACCAGGAGCGCTGGCAGGGTGGGTGGAAGCTCAACCGGCGTGGGCGGCTGTCGCTGAAGGCGGGCGGTCGGTTCCGCAAGCTGGCCACGATCTTCTCCAACCCCAAGCTGCCGTCGATCCACGACTACTACGAGCCGTGGACCTACGACTACGCGACCCTCACCGACGCGCCGGCGCAGGAGCACACGCCGGTGGCGCGGCCCAAGTCGCTGCTCACCGGCGGCGACACCAAGATCACGTGGTCGTCGAACTGGGACGACGACCTCGGTGGCTCCAAGGCGTCGTTCGAGAACGACCCGGTCCTGGCCAAGGTCTCCACCGAGGTCAAGCGGTCCTTCGAGGACACCTTCATGTTCTACCTGCCGCGGATCTGCGAGCACTGCCTCAACCCGTCGTGTGCGGCGTCGTGCCCGAGCGGCGCGATCTACAAGCGCTCCGAGGACGGGATCGTGCTGGTCGACCAGGACCGGTGCCGCGGGTGGCGGATGTGCGTGTCCGGCTGCCCCTACAAGAAGATCTACTTCAACCACCGCACCGGCAAGGCCGAGAAGTGCACCTTCTGCTTCCCGCGGATCGAGGTGGGGCTCCCCACCGTGTGCTCCGAGACCTGCGTCGGCCGGCTGCGCTACCTGGGCCTGATCCTGTACGACGCCGATCGCGTCCTCGACGCCGCGTCCACGCCCGATGACCAGGACCTGTACCGCGCCCAGCGCGAGATACTGCTCGACCCGAACGACCCGGAGGTGGTCGCCGCCGCCGAGCGCGACGGCGTACCGCACGACTGGGTGATGGCCGCCCAGCGCTCGCCGATCCATGCGCTGATCCAGACCTACGAGGTCGCGCTGCCGCTCCATCCGGAGTACCGCACTATGCCCATGGTCTGGTACATCCCGCCCCTCTCGCCGGTGGTCGACGCGATCGGCGAGACCGGCGAGGACCCCGAGGACCAGCGTAACCTGTTCGCTGCCATCGACGCCCTCCGCATCCCGGTGGAGTACCTCGCGGGGCTGTTCACCGCCGGCGACACCGCCGTGGTCGACAGCGTCCTGCAGCGCCTGGCGGCGATGCGGTCCTACATGCGCGACCTCAACCTCGGGCGCGAGCCCGACCCCGGTATCCCGGCGCGCGTGGGCATGAGCGAGGAAGAGATGTACGACATGTACCGGCTCCTCGCCCTGGCCAAGTACGACGAGCGCTACGTCATCCCGGCCGCCCACGCCGAGCAGGCGCACTCCCTGGAGGCGCTCGGGACGGAGTGCCCCGTCGGGTCCGGGCCGTTCGGCGAGGGCTCCGGCTCGCCGGTCCCGATCGCGGTCGAGAACTTCACGATGCTGCGCAACCGGCAGACGGCCGACACCGTCGCCGCGCCGGACGACAAGGCCACCCGGGTGAACCTGCTGAACTGGGACGGCCGAGGCATCCCCACCGGCTTGTTCCCTCCGCGCCAGGAGGTCACGGAGACCGAAGAGGTCGGCGAGGCCGGCACCCCGGACACCTCCGACGACGGGGCCACCGGCCCGGGTGGCACCGGTGGTCTCACCGGTGGGGCGGACTACCGATGACGCGCACCACGATGCGCAGCAGGTCGAGGCCCTCCGCCCTGAGCAGCCGCGAGCAGTCGCTGGTCTGGCAGTCGGCCTCGCTGCTGCTCGGCTATCCCGACGACCGGCTGCTCACCGATCTGCCGCTGGTCCGCCGGATGGCCGAGGCCCTCCCGACGGCGTGGCGCGAGCCGTTGTCGGGGGTCGTGGAGCATCTGGCGACCACCCCGTCGGTCGACGCGCAGGCGGCGTACGTCGAGACCTTCGACACCCGCCGGCGGCACAACCTGTATCTCACGTACTTCGCTCACGGCGACACCCGCAAGCGCGGCGTGGCGCTCCTGCGCTTCAAGCAGACCTACCTCGAGGCGGGCTTCACCGTCGACACCGACGGCGGCGGTGAGCTGCCCGACCACCTCTGCGTGGTCCTGGAGTTCGCCGCCACGGTCGACCGCGACCAGGGGCGACAGCTGATGCTGGACCACCGCGCCGGGCTGGAGCTGCTCCGGATGTCGCTGACCGAGTCCGGCTCCCCCTGGGCGGGCGCCGTGGAGGCGGTCTGCGCCACGCTGCCGGCTCTGCGCGGCGACGAGCGTGACGCCGTACGCCGGCTCGCGGCCGAGGGACCACCCGCCGAGGAGGTCGGCCTGTCGCCGTACGGCGGACCGGCGTTCGACGCCCGCCTGCAGGAGGCGCGCCGCACGGGGGGCATCGACCTGCCCATGCCCGCCGTTCGCGAGGGAGCCGCCCGATGAACACCTTCTTGTGGGTGATCGTGCCCTATCTGTGCCTGGCCACCTTCGTGGTCGGCCACTACTGGCGCTACCGCTACGACAAGTTCGGCTGGACGACCCGCTCCTCCCAGCTCTACGAGAACCGACTGCTGCGGCTCGGGTCGCCGCTCTTCCACTTCGGCATGCTCGGCGTCGTGGCTGGGCACTTCGTCGGCCTGCTGGTGCCCGAGAGCTGGACCAACGGCGCGGGCCTCAGCAACCACGCCTACCACTGGGGCGCCCTCGTCGGCGGCCTGGCCGCGGCCGCGGCCACCCTGGCCGGCCTGGTGATCCTGATCTACCGTCGGCGCACGGTCGGGCCGGTCTTCTCGGCCACCACCAAGATGGACAAGCTCATGTACGTGTTCCTGGCGGGCGTGATCCTGCTCGGGATCTGGAACACGGTGTCGGGGGCCTCCTTCCTCTTCGGCGGCCACGAGTACGACTACCGCCAGGGCGTCTCGATCTGGTTCCGGCAGTTCTGGAGCTTCCATCCCGATCCCGCGCTCATGGGTGCGGCGCCACTCAGCTTCCAGCTGCACGCGTTCGTCGCGAGCCTGCTGTTCGCGCTGTGGCCGTTCACCCGCCTGGTGCACGTCTTCAGCGCCCCGGTCGGCTACCTGACCCGGCCCTACATCGTCTACCGCAGCCGCGACACCCAGCTCGGCAACCGCCGCCCGGGACGCGGGTGGGAACCCCTCGGGTAGCGACATGTGCGACTACTGCGGATGCCGTGAGGTCCCCGTCGTCGGTGAGCTGATCTCCGAGCACCGGCACCTCCAGGACGAGGCCGACCACATCCGCCGGGCGATGGCGGCCGGTGACCTGCACAGCATCCCCGAGCGGCTGCGCCACCTGGTCTCGCACCTCGCCCGTCACGTGTCCCGCGAGGAGGACGGCATCTTCACCGCGCTGCGCCGGCAGGGCGACTACGTCGACGAGGTCGCCGATCTCGAGGGCGAGCACCGGTGGCTGGACGCCGCGATCGCCGACCTGGATCCCGAGTCCCCGGAGCTGGTCGCCACCCTCTCGGAGCTGTTCGACGCCCTCGAGCTCCACATCCAGCGGGAGGACCTCGGCATCTTCCCCGTCTCCGTGGTCACCCTGGGCGCCGAGGGATGGGATCTGGTGCAACGTGTCCACGACGACCAGCCGACCTTCCTCGACACCACGGGGCCGGAGCGGGTCTCCTGACCCACGGGTCGGCTCGCCGGCGCGCCGTCGGCTCACACGCGGCTGGA
>JAICSZ010000053.1 GCA_025936615.1 Pedococcus sp.
GGGGCGACGTTCAAGGTGCAGCCCCAGGCACCACTCGCGGACTCCGAGGACCCGGCGTGGGCGGCGCAGCTCGTCGAGGCGACGGCCGAAGGCATGGCGCGCGGCACGTTCCTCGCCCAGGTGGGGGACCACTGCAAGCTGTGTGCGGTCAGGGCCAGCTGCCCGGCCCAGCCCGAGGGGAAGGTGCTGTGAGCGAGACCCTCACCCGGCAGCAGCGGTCGGCGGCCTCGCTGGCCGACGCCCTGGGGCTGCCCAAACCGACGCCACAGCAAGCGGCCATCATCGAGGCCCCGCCCGACGGGCCGCTGCTCGTTGTCGCCGGCGCGGGGTCGGGCAAGACCGAGACGATGACGAGCCGGGTCGTCTGGCTCGTGGCCAACGGGTTCGTGGAGCCCGACCAGGTGCTCGGGCTGACGTTCACCCGCAAGGCCGCGACCGAGCTCGCCGAGCGGATCGGGCTGCGGCTGCGACAGCTCCAGGCGTGCGACGTCTGGCACCCGCGGCCGGAGGACGAGGAGACGGGTGCGGAGGTGCTCGGCGGCACGCCGACCGTCTCGACCTACCACTCCTACGCCGGGCGGCTGGTGCGCGAGCACGCGCTGCGCCTCGGCTACGAGAGCGAGTCGCGGCTGCTGTCCGAAGCCGCGGCCTGGCAGTACGCCGCGGAGGTGGTCGCCGCCTATGACGGGCCGATGGACCACGTGCCCGCGGCTGAGTCGACGGTCACCAACGCCGTCGTGGACCTGGCCGGCGAGCTCGCGGAGCACCTGTGCACGCCGGGTGACGTCGCGGCATACCTCGAGCGGGTCGAGGAGGCACTCGCCCGGCTGCCCCAGGGCGCGACCACGGCCAAGGGACTGCTCGCGCACGGCCGCAAGATGCAGGAGTGCCTGCGGGCCCGTGCCGGGGTGCTGCCCATCGTCGAGCGCTACCTCGCGCTCAAGAAGTCCCGTGACGCCATGGACTTCGCCGACCAGATGGCGCTGGCTGCGCGGCTGACGCGGACCTTCCCCGACATCGGGGCGATCGAGCGCGCGCGCTTCCGGGCGGTGCTTCTCGACGAGTTCCAGGACACCTCCGAGGCCCAGCTGCAGCTGTTGAGCGCGCTGTTCGTCGCCCCGGGTGAGAGTGTTCCGGTCACCGCGGTGGGCGACCCGCACCAGTCGATCTACGGCTGGCGCGGGGCGAGCGCGACGACGCTGTCGACCTTCCGCGAGGCCTTCCGGCCACAGGTGTCCGACGGCGCTGCCCCAGGCCTGGTGCCGCGCATGCCGCTGACCACGAGCTGGCGAAACGACCGCCTCGTCCTCGAGGTGGCCAACCTGGTCGCGGCTCCCCTGCGAGGGCACTCCAGGGTGCCCGTCGAGCCGCTCGAGGCCCGGGACGGGGCCGGCGAGGGGCGGGTCGACGTGGCCCGCGCGGAGACGGTCCACGACGAGGCCGCACTCGTTGCGCGGTGGCTGCAGCTCCGGCTCGCAGACGGCGCCAGGTCGGCTGCGGTCCTGTGCCGCAAGCGGTCGCAGTTCGCGCCGGTCATCGACGCACTCGAGGCGCGCGAGATCCCCCATGAGGTGGTCGGCCTCGGCGGGCTGCTGCTCACGCCCGAGGTCGAGGACGTCACGGCCCTCCTGCACGTCGTCGCCGACCCGACCCGTGGTGACCAGCTGATGCGGCTGCTCACCGGACCGCTGTGCCGGCTGGGCGCCGCCGACCTCGACGGGTTGATGGCCTGGGCGCGCCACCGGCAGGAGCTCCGGCTCGGGCACGCAAGCCCCACGCAGGAGGCCGCCGACGAGGACGCCTCGAGCGGCGCCGTGCCGGAGCTGGGCGACGACTCACCCGAGGCGGTCGCACCCGGCGGGGTGCGCGACCAGTCGCCCGACAGCGCCGACACCGCCAGCATCGTCGAGGCCGTCGACGACCTGCCGCGGCGCGGGTGGACGAGCTGGGACGGCAAGCGGATCGGTGACACCGCCCTGGGGCGGCTGCACGGCCTGCGCGAGACCATCCGGCGGATGCGCGCCCTCACCGCCCTCCCGCTCGCCGACCTCGTCGGCGAGGCCGAGCGCGCGCTGGGGCTCGACATCGAGGTGCTGGCCCGCCCCGGCTACACACCGAGCGTGGCGAGGGCCCACCTCGACGCGTTCGCCGACGTCGCTGCGACGTTCTCGACCAGCGCGGACCGGCCCAACCTCGCCGGCTTCCTCGCCTGGCTCAAGGCGGCCCTCGAGGAGGAGCGTGGGCTCGACAAGGGCTACACCGAGCCGCGCGAGGGCGCCGTCCAGGTGCTGACCGTGCACGCCGCCAAGGGGCTGGAGTGGGACGCCGTCGCCGTGCCCGGGCTCGTCGAGGGCTCCTTCCCCAATCTGTCCTACTCGGTCAGCAAGGTCGAGTGCGAGGAGTGGGTCAGCCCGACCCCGAAGGCCAAGGGCTGGATCGGCGGCCTGACCGACGGTGGCATCCCCTACGCCCTGCGGGGCGACGCAGACGGGCTCCCGGTGCTCGACTGGGCGGCCGCCGGGGACAAGAAGGACCTCGAGGCCAGGATCGAGGCCTTCCTCGCCCGCGGCGGCGAGCACTCGGTCGAGGAGGAGCGGCGCCTCGCCTACGTCGCGTTCA
Organism: Pedococcus sp.; assembly: GCA_025936615.1. The sequence goes on from JAICSZ010000053.1 coordinate 2,620, forward strand.
CCCGTGCCAAGCACGCCATGCTGCTCACCGCTGCCGTGTGGGCCGAGCCCAAGACCCCACGGGTCACCTCCCGCTTCCTGCGCGAGGTCATCGAGGGCGACGACGTCCCAGCGGTGGCGTTCGGGCCGATGGCACCGATGCCGCCGACCGACGACCCCGACGCCGCGGTCAACCCCCTCGAGGCCGAGCAGGTGGTGGTGTCGTGGCCGGCCGACCCGCTCGCCGGACGCCGCGAGGCGGTGGCCCGCGCCGCGACAACGGTCCGCGAGGCGATCAGCACGTATGCCGGGGGGTCGCCTGCCCCGGGAGCCGTCGCCCAGGCGACTCTCCCGCTGCTGGGCGAGGGTGTGCCGGTGCTCGAGGAGGTCGCGCTGCTGCTGGAGGAGCGCCGCCGGCTGGCCGAGCGGGGCGACGTCACCGTGCTGCTCCCACGCCACCTGTCGGCGTCCGCCGTGGTCGCCCTCGCCACCGACCCCGAGCGGTTCGCCTCCTCGTTGCGGCGGCCCATGCCCGAGGCCCCGGCCCTGGCCGCTCGGCGGGGCACGGCGTTCCACGCCTGGGTCGAGCAGCACTACGCCAGGGCAGCCATGGTCGACATCCTCGACCTGCCCGGCAGCGCCGACGAGGACCCGGGTGACGACGCCGAGCTGCCGGTCATGAAGGAGCGCTTCCTGGCCTCGCCGTGGGCCGCGCGGACGCCGGCGGAGATCGAGATCGCCGTGGAGACCGTGCTCGACGGCATCGCCGTCCGGGGTCGGATCGACGCGGTCTTCGGACGGGACGACGGCGGGTTCACCGTCGTGGACTGGAAGACCGGCACCAAACCCAGCGGCGACGTGGCGCGCAGCCGTGCCCTGCAGCTCGCGGCCTACCGGGTCGCCTTCGCCCGACTGCGGGGACTGGACGTCGACCAGGTGGACGCGGCGTTCTACTACGCCTCGACGGGGGAGACCGTCTGGCCCGAGCTGCCGGGTGAGGCCGAGCTGCTCGAACTACTGGCGTCGGTGCCCGAATAGCCAGAATGCGAGCCAGTCCTGTGTCAATCGCTGCGAGGGACGGCGGCGGCGACTACCGTGCCGCGTCGGATGCGCCGCAACCGAGCACCAGGGAGGACATGATGTCGGGAGTGGACTGGTCGCGGGTCACCGAGGCGATCGGCCTGGCCCAGAAGGGCCAGACGGAACAGGGCCGGGCCGGGCTCGAGGCGTGCTGGGCGGCGAGCGACGAGGGCGAGCACGCGGTGCGCTGCGTGGTGGCGCACTACCTCGCCGACCTGCAGACCGAGCTCGACGAGGAGATCGCCTGGGACGAGCGGGCCCTGGTCGAGCTGCCGCACCTGCGCGACGAGGACGTCGCGGGGCTCGGCGTCGAGTCGGCGGCCGGGTTCGCGCCGTCGCTGCACCTCAACCTGGGCGACGGGTACCTGCGACGTGGCGACACGGCGAGGGCGCGACACCACCTGGAGCAGGGCAGGGCCAGCCTGGGCGAGCTCGGCGAGGACGCCTACGGCGTGATGGTCAGGCGGGGGTTCGAACGGCTCGCCGCGCGGATCGAGTCGCCCACGGCCCTGCCGCGCAGGCGCTGAGCTCCGCTCCCGCAGCTACGGCTAGACGGGAGCCAGTGGCTGGTGCGGTCCCTCAGGGGGCACGACCTCGATGGCCATGCCCGGGCGCACCTCGCCGCCGCGCTCGACGACGGCCATGACCCCGGCCTTGCGGATGATGCCCACCCCGTCGAGCGACTCGGCGCCGCCGGTGGGGGTGAGCGTCACGTCCGAGGTCGAGGCGACCCCGTCGGCCCGGGTCACGACCACCTTGAGCAGGCCCGGCGACAGGTCGTTGATCTGGCGGCACGGGTTGCGCAGCCCGGTGACGCGCAGCACCACCTCGCCGATCTCCAGGCGGGTGCCGGTGGCCAGGGCGAGCAGGTCGAGCCCCTCGGTGAGGACGTTCTCGCCGAGGCCGCCGGCACCGACGTCATGGCCCGCAGCGCGCGCCTCGTCGAGCAGCTCCGAGTGGATGAGGTGGACCTGGCGCAGGTTCGGCTGGTTGGGGTCGCGCCGGGCACGCGACAGGTGCTGCACCAGCGTCCCGGCGTGGGCGTCACCCGCCACGCCCCTGCCCTGGACCAGGCTGATCGCCGGGGCCGGGACCTTGCTGAACCGGTGGGTCTCGTCGCGGCTGACTGCGGCGACCCGTGGCTGGTCCGGCGTCCCGGCGCTCACGGCCGGTAGCCAGGCTCGAAGTCTGGTCCGGGGTCGGGTCCGTCGACGGGCCGGCTCCCGCGCAGGCTCGACACGTCGATCTCCTCGGTGTGCTCCTCCGGCCCGTGGTCGAGACGGTCGGCCCCGGCATCCTCGGGCACCTCGTCCTCCGTATCCGCGGGTTCGGTGTCCGCGGGTTCGGTGTCCGCGGGTTCGGTGTCCGCGGGTTCGGTGTCCGCGGGTTCGGCGGGGTCGGCCTCGGCGTCCTCGGGCGCCACGTCCTCCGTGACCACGTCCTCGGGCTCGACGTGCGGGGCGGACACGTCCTCCGGTGCGAGGTCCTCCCGTGCGGCTCGGGCCGGCGGCGCACCGAGGTCCTCCGGGTCCGGCTCGTCCGGCGCGGTGCGGGCGAACATCTCCTCGACGTCGTCGTCCGGGTCGTCCACCTCGTCCTCCACCACGGCGGGCGGCACGAGCACCCGGGTCGCGGGCCGTGCCGGGCTCAGGCTGGTGTGGTGGTAGTCGTTGTCCGACTCCTCCTGGGCCTGCACCCGCTCGTCGAGGCGACGCAGCCCCGAGGCGAGCCGCTCGGTCAGGAGCCGGTCCCCGCCAGCCACCGCTGCCATCAGCTCGCCCAGCTGGCGCATCTCCGCCGACAAGCGCGCCCGGACCAGCAGGTTGGCGTCGGGCCGCTCCGCACGCGTGTGGGCGTAGGCCTCCATGAGCGTCTCGAGCGCGGCGGGCGGTGCCTGCGTGGCGAGGGAGAAGAAGTCGTCGGCTGGGTCGGCGACCTTGGCGTCCTCCCAACCGGTGAACGCACTGACCCGCCCGCTGGACGCATCGTCCTCCTGGTCGAACACCGCCAGCACCTGGTCACCGGTGAGGTCCCCGTGAGTCGGGGTCGGCGCGAACCGCCAGAGGGCGACGTCCTCGAGCGCCTTCTCCCACCGGGCCAGCAGCCCGGTCGGCACCTGCCCGGTGGCCGCGGCGCGGTCCAGCTCGCTGAGCCGGCGCGTGCGGTAGGTGTCGGCGTCGTAGGAGGGCAGCCCGGCCTCCTCGAACAGCGCGTGGTCGGCGTTGTGCAGGGCGGCGATCGCCCGGCCGAGCTCGGCCGCCAGCCCCGGGCCGACGGGCAACTGCGAGAAGTCGAGGTTCTGGCCCGCCAGGTAGGGGTAGATCGCGGCACGACCGCCGTCCTTCAGGGCGGCGAAGCCCTTGGGGGTCGGCACGCCGAACGGCAGCCGCCGGGCCAACAGCCCGAGCAGCGTCACCGTGAGGTCCATCTGCGCCCCGGCGGCCTGGGTGCGCGGTGCCCGCACGACCCACCGCCGGTGCTGGGTGTCCTGGACGAATGCGACGTCGAACAGCTGGCCCGGCTCGCTCGGCAGGGCCTCCACACTGGCCGGGTCCAGGCCCGGGACGGCAGCGCTGGCCAACGCGGCGAGGAACAAGGGGCTGCGGTCCACGGCTCCCACCGTATGCCGTGTGGCGGCCCCTAGGCTGGAGGCGTGGGCCGAACCCCCGTAACAAGCTCCCTGACCACCCCTCAGCTTCCCGGCGTGGCGCTGGCCCGGTCGGTGCTCGACCGGGCTGCGCAGCGCCGGTCCGACCCGCACCTGCTGGACTCACTGGTCGGCGACCGCGGCACTCGCGTGCTGACCCTGGTCGGCGACGCGGCCGAGGTCGGTGAGGACGCCGCCGGCCCGAGGCTGGTGCTACGCGCGCCGACTCCTGCGGACGCGACCCGGCTCGGACTGTTCCTGGGCCGCGACGGTGACGGCGCGGCATACCTCGCCGTCCTCGACGACGCCGCCGACGACGGTGACGCGCGCGACCTCCGGACGCTGCGGCAGGTCGGCGCGGACCTCGGCGACCTCGACGCGAGCCTGCTCACCACCGCCCTGGGGCTCGCGAACTGGCACCGCGCCCACACGCACTGCCCGCGGTGTGGCGCGGCCACCCGGCCCGAGCAGGGTGGCTGGCTGCGGCGGTGCACCGAGGACGGCTCCGAGCACTACCCCCGCACCGACCCCGCGGTGATCATGTCGGTGGTCGACGACGACGACCGGCTGCTCATGGCGCGGGGCGCCGGCTGGGGGGAGGGGCGCTACTCGGTGCTGGCCGGGTTCGTCGAGCCGGGGGAGACCCTGGAGGCGGCCGTCACGCGTGAGGTGCGCGAGGAAGTCGGCGTGGAGGTGACCGACGTGCGGTTCCTCGGGGACCAGCCGTGGCCGTTCCCCACCTCGATCATGCTCGGGTTCACGGCGCGGGCGCTGGGCACCGAGCTCACGCTGCAGGACTCCGAGATCGCCGACGCACGGTGGTTCGCGCGGGAGGAGCTGCTGGCCAAGGTCGCCGACGGGGAGCTGTTCACCTCACCTCGGCTGTCGATCTCGCGCTGGCTCGTCGAGCAGTGGCTGGGCCGGGAGATCACCCCGCCGCCGGTCGACGAGAGGCGCACCGGCTGACCGGTCAGGAGGCGAGGCGCTCCTTGACCTCCTTGATGGAGGGGTTGGTCGCGGCACTGCCGTCGGGGAAGAGCAGGGTCGGCACCGTCTGGTTGCCGTTGTTGACCGACATCACGAACTCCGCGCTGCCCGGGTGCTCCTCGATGTTGACCTCGCTGAAGCTGATGCCCTCGCGGCCCATCTGCGCCTTGAGCCGGGTGCAGTAGCCGCACCAGGAGGTGCTGAACATGGTCACGGTGCCGGGGGTGGGGGCCTGCGGGGTCATGGTCTCTCTCTGGGTCGTCGTGGGTTCCTGTAGGCGGAACGTGCCTCGGCGGGCGGTTCTTCCGTGCGCCGATGTGATCTCCATGACCATGATGGCTCATGGCCTCCGACCCGCAACGCCCGGACCCCCGCCCCCTCGACCCCCACCTGCTCACCCTCGCCGGCAGCCGCAACCTGGGCGCCCTGGCCACGGTCAAGCGCGACGGCCGACCGCAGCTGTCCAACATCAACTTCACCCTCGACCCCGTGGCCGAGGGCGGCCCGCTCGTGCGCGCGTCGGTGGTCGACGGCCGTGCCAAGGTCGCCAACCTGCGCCGTGACCCGCGCTGCTCGCTGATGGTCACCACCCCCGACGGCTGGTCGTGTGCCGTGCTCGAGGGATCGGCGGACTTCTCACCGGTCGCGGGTGCCAGGGACGACGCGACGGTGGAGGAGCTCGTCGACGTGTACCGCCTCGTGCGCGGCGAGGACCACCCCGACTGGGAGGACTACCGGCGCGCCATGGTGCAGGACCGCAGGCTCGTGCTGCGGCTGCGGGTCAGCCGGGTCTACGGGCTCATCCAGTAGATGATCGGTGCCAGCGTTGGTCGGGCCCAGCGCCGGCGCGTCGGACCGCCGTGGCAGGATCGCCGCGATGCCAACCCAGCCACGCGGCATACCGCAGACCTCCGCTGACGGCGTCCTCGCTGGCCTCGACCCCGAGCAGCGCGAGGTCGCCGCGCACCCGCTCGGCGCGATGTGCGTGCTGGCCGGCGCGGGCACCGGCAAGACGCGTGCCATCACGCACCGCATCGCCTACGGCGTGCACTCCGCCGCCTACCAGCCGCAGCGGGTCCTCGCGGTCACCTTCACCGCCCGGGCGGCGGGCGAGCTCCGCACCCGGCTGCGCGACCTCGGGGTGGCCGGGGTGCAGGCCCGCACCTTCCACGCCGCCGCGCTGCGCCAGCTGCACTACTTCTGGCCCAAGGCGGTCGGCGGCGCGGCCCCCGAGGTGATGAGCCAGAAGGCGTCCGCCGTGGCCCAGGCGGCCGCGTCGCTGCGCCTCGACCTCGCGCGCGACCGCACCGCGGTGCGCGACCTGGCCGCCGAGGTGGAGTGGGCCAAGGTCTCGATGCTGACCCCCTTGACGTATGCCGCGGGGGCACGTGCCGCCCGCCGGGAGCCTCCCGGCCTGGACGCGACCGCGATGGCGCGGCTGCTCGAGGCGTACGAGGAGGTCAAGACCGCACGTGGCGTCATCGACTTCGAGGACGTGCTCCTGCTCACGGTGGGGGTGCTCGAGGAGCACGAGGCGATCGCCCGTGAGGTGCGCTCGCAGTACCGCCACTTCGTGGTCGACGAGTACCAGGACGTCAACGCCCTGCAGCAGCGGCTGCTCGACCTGTGGGTCGGTGGCCGCGAGGACCTGTGCGTGGTGGGCGACCCGGCCCAGACGATCTACTCCTTCACCGGGGCCTCGCCACGGCACCTGCTGGAGTTCCCGGTGCGCCACCCCGACGCCAGGGTGGTCCGGCTGGTCCGCAACTACCGCTCGACACCGCAGGTGGTGGCGCTGGCCAACCTCGTCGTGCAGGGACCGTCGGGGTCGATGCGCAGCAACGCCGTCCAGCTGCAGGCGCAGGGCGACGACGGACCGAACCCCTCCCTGACCTCGCA
>JAICSZ010000394.1 GCA_025936615.1 Pedococcus sp.
CGTCGTGGCCGTGGCCCGGCCGAGAGGGGTCCTCGGCCACAGCCCGTCACGACGAAGTCGGCCTGAGCCCGGCCGCCGCTGCCGCGAGGGCGGTGACCTTGGCCCATTCCCCGGCGGCGACCAGGTTGGGCGGGGTGAGCCAGGAGCCACCGACGCACACCACGCTGGGCAGCGACAGGTAGTTCGTCGCGCTGGCCGCGGTGACTCCGCCCGTGGGACAGAACCGCAGGTCCGGCAGTGGCCCGGCCACCGAGGAGAGGAAGCGCGCTCCCCCGCACGCCTCGGCCGGGAAGAACTTCATCAGCTCGATCCCCCGCTCGGCCAGCGCCATCATCTCGGTCACCGTGCTCGCCCCGGGGACCACGGGCACTCCCGAGTCCAGGGCGGCGTCCAGCAGCCGGGGCGGCGCACCGGGCAGGACGACGAACGAGGCCCCCACGCGGCACACGGCATCCAGCTCCTGGGGTGTTCGGACGCTCCCGGCGCCCACGACCACCTCCGGCACCTCGGCCGCCACCCGTTGGATCGCCGCGACCCCGGCGGGGGTGCGCAGCGTCACCTCCATGACCCGCACCCCGCCGGCGGCCAGGGCCCGGGCCAGCGGCACCGCCTGTGCCGCGTCGTCCAGGACGACGACCGGCACGACCGGGCCGAGCGACTCCAAGAGGTGCGGCTCACCAGTCATGGACGGTCCCGTCGTGCAGGCGGTTGAACGGCAGGTATGCCGGGTGGTAGGGGAAGCGGGCGGCCGCCGCCTCGTCGAGGTCCACCCCGAGCCCGGGCTCCTCGCCCGGGTGCAGGTAACCGTCCTGGAACCGGTAGGAGGTCCGGAACACCTCGCCGGCCAGGGGGCCGTGCGGCATGTACTCCTGGATCCCGAAGTTGTGCACGGCGAGGTCGAGGTGCAGCGCGGCGGCCATGCCCACCGGGGAGATGTCCGTCGGCCCGTGGATGCCGGACTTGACCTGGTGCTGCGCCGCGAAGTCCAGCAGCTTGCGCATCGCCGTGATCCCGCCGGTGTGCGTCACCGAGGAGCGCACGTAGTCGATCAGCTGCTCGCCGATCAACGTCTGGTAGTCCCAGACCGTGTTCAGGACCTCGCCGATCGCCAGCGGTGTCGTGGTGTGCTGGCGCACCAGCCGCAGCGCCTGCTGGTCCTCCACCGGGGTGCAGTCCTCGAGCCAGAACAGGTCGTAGGGCTCGAGCGCCTTGCCGAGCCGCGCGGCCTGGATCGGCGTCATCCGGTGGTGGCCGTCGTGCAGCAGTGGCAGCTCGGGACCGAACTCGGCCCGCACCGCCTCGAAGACCGTGGCGAGGTGCCGCAGGTAGGCGCGGGTGTCCCAGTCCTCCTCGGCCGGCAGCGGCGTGCGCTGCGCCGGCTCGTAGTCGTCGTGGCGGCCACCGGGGGTGGGCGAGGTGGTGGGGACGCCGTAGAGGGCGTTGATGCCCGGCACCGAGGTCTGCACCCGGATGGCGCGGAAGCCGAGCTGCAGGTGGTGGCGGATCGAGTCGAACAGCTCCTCGGTGTCACGACCCGAGGCGTGCCCGTAGGCGGTGATGCCCTCGCGGGAGGCACCGCCGAGCAGCTGGTACAACGGCATCCCCGCAGCCTTGGCCTTCAGGTCCCACAGCGCCACGTCGACCGCGGCGATCGCGGACATCGTCACCGGACCGCGGCGCCAGTACGCCGAGCGGTACAGGAACTGCCAGGTGTCCTCGATGCGGTGCGCGTCCCGGCCCACCAGCAGCGGCGCGACGTGGTCACGCAGGTAGGACGCCACCGCCAGCTCGCGCCCGTTCAGGGTCGCATCACCCAGCCCCACCAGACCGTCGTCGGTAACCACCTTGAGGGTCACGAAGTTGCGGCCCGGACTGCTCACCACCACGTCGACCGAGGCGATCCTCACCGCGCCACCTGCCCTGCCGAGAGCCCGGCCACGTCCTCGGTGAGCATCGCGCGGAACACCTCGGAGCTCGCCAGCTCCTCGTCGAACACCTCACGCACACCGAGCAGCCGGTCGACGACGACGGCGGGTTCGGACGCGCCGCCCACCGTCGCCCTGAGCCGGTCCGCCAGCGGGTCCTCGAGGGCGAGCGCTCGTCCCCGCGCGTCGCTGCCGGCCACGAGGCACGTCATCCACGCCGCGACGGCGAGCGTCGCCCAGCGCGGCTGGGCGCCCGCCCCGAGCCGCTCGGCGATGGTCGGCAGCAGCCGCACCGGCAGCTTCTGTGAGCCGTCCATGCCCACCTGGTGCGTGCGGTGCCGAAGGGCCGGGTTGGCGAACCGCTCCAGGACCTGCTTGCCGTATGCCGCGGGGTCCAGCCCCGGGGGTGCGTCCAGTGTGGGGGCGGCGTCCTCGGTGAGGTACCTCGTTGCGGCGCAGGCCAGCTCGTCGTCTGCCACTGCCTCGGCGATGGTGTCGTGGCCGCGCAGGGCACCGAGGTAGGCGAGCAGCGAGTGGGTGCCGTTGAGCATCCGCAGCTTCAGCTTCTCGAAGGGTTCAACGTCGTGGACGAGGTCGGCACCGGCCTTCTCCCAGGCGGGCCGGCCCGCGGCGAACCGGTCCTGGACGACCCACTGACGAAAGGGCTCGGCGACCACGAGGGCCTCGTCGCCCAGTCCGAGGATCGCCGCGGCCCCGGCGCGGTCGGCGTCGGTGGTCGCCGGCACGATGCGGTCGACCATGGAGCAGGGGAACGTCACGTGCTCCTCGACCCACGAGGCGAGCCGGTCGCCTCGGGCAGAGGGCAGTGCCTGGCAGAAGTCGAGCAGGAGGCCTTGGAGGACGTGACCGTTGTCGGTGAGGTTGTCGCACGACAGGACGGACACGGGCGCGCCGCTGCCGGCTGCGCGGGCGGCCAGTCCCCAGGCCAGCTGGCCGATCGCGGTTCCAGCAGCCCCCGCAAGATCTGCCTGCACCATCGGGTCGTCGA
>JAICSZ010000433.1 GCA_025936615.1 Pedococcus sp.
GACCTACCGGTGGAGCTACTGGCGCGACCTCGGGGAGTCCCGGCTGGTCGTGGTCGACTCCCGGGCGGCGCGGGTGCTCGAACCCGGGCGGCGCTCGATCCTCGACGACGACGAGATCCCGTGGCTGGACGGCCAGCTGCGCGGTGACGTCGACCACCTGTTCATCGCCACCTCGCTGCCGTTCCTCATCGCCCAGGGCATCCACGACCTCGAGGCGATCAACGAGGCGATGTCCAACGGTGCCTGGGGCTCGCGCGTGGGCCGGTTCGGCGAGCGGATGCGGCGCGCACTCGACCTCGAGCACTGGGCGGCCTTCCAGGAGGGCTTCGCCCTGGTGCTCGCGATGGTCGTCGAGGTGGCGCAGGGCAAGCGGGGCCGGCCCCCGGGCACCATCACGTTCCTTTCCGGCGACGTGCGCAACTCCTACGTCACCGAGATCGACCACGAGCAGCTCGGCGGTGGGGCCAGCCGGATCCTGCAGGCCGTGTGCTCGCCGATCCGCAACCCGCTGCCGCGCCAGGTCAGGATGGGCCAGGCCGTGCTCGGCAAGGGGCTGGCCAGACCACTGGAGTTCCTGGTCCGGCACAGCCGGCGGGTGCCGTCCGCCACCGTGCACTGGAGCGTCACGGACGGCCCGTGGTTCGACAACAACCTCGCGACGCTCGAGGTGCGTGGCCGGGGCCTGGTGATGCGCTGGGAGTCCGGGGTCGTGCACGGGGACGCGTTCGACGACCCGGAGCTGCGCCAGGTCGCCCGGGTCGTCCGCAGCTGACGGTCAGGGTCCACTCAGGGGTGGCTCGGGGACAAACCTGAGGACGGGCAAGGACCAGCGTCCCTAGGCTTGGCACCGCTGGCCGAGTGCCATGAGAACCGTCAAGCACCGCCACCGACCACCACCAGACCTGGAGCCGGGAGCCCACCATGACTGCGACACCCGCGGCCGCGACAACCGCAGCCCCACCTCACAACAACGCGCCTGCGGCGCGGGTCGTGGGCCTGACCAAGACGTACGGCAAGGGGGAGGCGCAGGTCCGAGCCCTCGATGGGGTGACCCTCGACATCGCGCGTGGGGAGTTCACCGCGGTGATGGGCCCGTCGGGCTCCGGCAAGTCGACCCTCATGCACTGCGCCGCGGGTCTGGACGCGGCCACGTCGGGGGAGGTCTTCGTCGGGGACGTCGACATCACGCAGCTCAAGGACAAGGCGCTGACCACCCTGCGCCGCGACCGGATCGGGTTCGTGTTCCAGGCGTTCAACCTCATCCCGACGCTCAACGCGCGGGAGAACATCCTGCTGCCCCTGGCGATCGCTGGGCGCAGTCCCGACCCGGCGTGGTTCGACGACGTCATCGACACGGTGGGCCTGCGTGACCGGCTCACCCACCGCCCCAGCGAGCTGTCGGGCGGTCAGCAGCAGCGCGTCGCCTGCGCCCGCGCGCTGGTCAGCCGGCCGGAGATCATCTTCGCGGACGAGCCGACCGGCAACCTCGACTCGACGTCCGGCGCTGAGGTGCTCGGTTTCCTCCGCCGCTCGGTCGACGACTTCGGCCAGACCATCGTCATGGTCACCCACGACCCCGCCGCGGCGTCGCACACCGACCGGGTGGTCTTCCTGGCCGACGGCAAGGTCGTGGACGAGATGCGGCAGCCGTCGCCCGGCAAGATCCTCGAGCGCATGAAGGGCCTGGACTGACCCATGCTCCACGCCAGCTGGAAGAGCCTCATGGGTCGCAAGCTGAGGCTGTTCATGAGCGCCTTCGCCATCATCCTGGGCGTCTCGTTCGTCTCGGGCTCCCTCATCTTCACCGACACCCTCGGCAAGGCCTTCTCCGGCATCGTCGACACAGTGGGCGACGTCGTGGTCCGGCCCGCGGCTGCGGGCGGCGACTTCGACGCCAGCCGTACCGCCAAGACGGTGCCCGGGTCGCTCGTCCACGACCTCGCGTCCGTGCCCGGAGTCGCCCGTGCCGACGGCAACGTCAGTGACCCCACGACATTCGTCGTCTCCAAGCAGGGCAAGCTCATCGGCGGCCAAGGCGCGCCGGGTCTGGGCCTGTCCCACAACGACGCACCGACGGCGTCCGGTGAGGAGCCGGTCGCGATCAAGCAGGGTCGCTGGCCGGACCGCAGCGGCGAGGTGGTCCTCGACGCCCTCACCGCGCAGCGGGCCGGCTACCGGGTCGGCGACACCGTCACCCTCGCCACCAGCGGGGCACAGCCCCTCGTGAAGGACACCCTGGTCGGCACCGCCGAGTTCAAGAACGGCGGGCTGGTCGGCGCGACCATCGCCATCTTCGACACCAGGACCGCCCAGGCCATGTACCTCGGCGGCAAGGACGAGTACACCGACGCGTGGGTCACCGCCAAGGAAGGCGTCAGCCAGGAGGACCTCGCCAAGCAGGTGCGGGCCGCGCTCCCTCCCGGCTACGAGGCGGTGACCGGCAAGGCCGCGGCCAAGGAGTCGCAGGACTCGGTCAACCAGGCGCTGTCGTTCATCAGCACCTTCC
>JAICSZ010000478.1 GCA_025936615.1 Pedococcus sp.
ATCGAGGGCTCGACGGTCCCGCTGGTGGACACGATCGAGGCGTTCACCAAGATCGCCGACGGCGAGTACGACAACGTCGCCGAGCAGGCGTTCTTCATGTGTGGTGGCCTCGACGACGTCGAGCGCCAGTGGGCCGAGATCCAGAAGAACCTGTGACCCCATGCCGGGGGGCCGGTCTCCGCGGGAGCCGGCCCCGCGGCATACCGGCCCGAAGGGCGCGCCCAACCGGCCGATAGACTCGAACGCAACGCACCACCCGTGCACCACCGGAGGACTTCGTGAGCACCCTGCAGGTTGAGCTCGTCGCCGCGGACCGCAAGGTCTGGAACGGCGAGGCCGACATGGTCGTGGCACGCACCGTCGACGGCGAGCTTGGCGTCCTGCCGGGCCACACCCCGCTGCTGGGCGTGCTGGTCGAGGGCGAGGTCCGCATCAAGGTCGCCGAGCAGGAGCACGTCGCGACCGTCGACAGCGGCTTCCTCTCGGTCGACCGCGACAAGGTCATCATCATCGCCGAGGCCGTGGACGCCTCGCGGATCTCCGCATAGCCGAAAGGGGCGGGCATGTCGCCACTGATCTCCGTGGAGGTCGTGGTCGGCGTGCTCGTGGCCTGCCTGGTCCTGGCCCTCGTGTTCATCTTCGTGCGGCGCCGGCTGCTCGGCTCGGGGGCACCGCTGATGCTGTGCGCCGTGCAGGCCGACGGGCGGGGCCAGTTCCGGCTCGGGCTGCTTCGGCTGGCCGGCAGCACGCTCGAGTGGTTCACCGTCACGGGGCCGTCGCTGCGACCCAGCCGGTCCTGGCAGCGAGCCGGCCTCCAGCTGGAGTCGCCCGCCCGCAGCCAGCACCCGATCGCCGGGCTGCCCGAGTCGGTCGAGGTCCGGTGCCACTACGGCAAGGAGTCCTTCGCGCTGGCACTGGCCCCCGCGGCCTACACCGCCATGCGCAGCTGGCTGGAGAGTGCCCCGCCAGGCTTCAACGTCAACGTCGCCTGACTGGCGGCGTCCTCTCGGATCCTCAGGCCCCCGGCTCGGGGGCCTTTCGCGTGCGGCGGCCAGGTGGCTCGGCGCGGCCACCGCCGGGCTGCCACAGGACGTCGCCGCCGATCGAGAGGTTCGCGACCCGGGCGAGGATGAACAGCAGGTCCGACAGGCGGTTGAGGTACTTCGCGGTGAGCACGTTGACCCCGCCCTGCCCCTTGGTCCCGTGGCCGGGCTCGGTGCCGTGGGCCTCGATGGCGGCCCACGCGGCGCGCTCCGCCCGGCGCACCACGGTGGTCGCCACGTGCAGGTGGGCGCTGCCGAGCGTGCCGCCGGGCAGGATGAAGGAGCGCAGCTTCTCGACCTGCGCCAGGTAGCGGTCGCAGTCCGCCTCGAGCTCGTCGATCCAGGCGGCCTCGACCCGCAGTGGCGGGTACTCGTAGGTCTCCTGCAGTGGCGTGCACAGGTCCGCCCCCACGTCGAACAGGTCGTTCTGCACGCGGGTCAGGGTCACCTTGACGTCGTCGGTGAGCCCGCCCGCCGCGACGGCCACGCCGATGCACGCGTTGGCCTCGTTGGCGTCGGCATAGGCGAGCAGGCGCAGGTCGTTCTTGCTGGTGCGGCTCATGTCGCCCAGGTGCGTCTGGCCGTCGTCGCCGGTGCGGGTGTAGATGCGTGTCAGGTTGACCATGCCCCCAGCCTCCCAGACCCGTCGTGGCCGGTGCCCACGGGCTCCGCCATGCCGCGGCTAAGGTGGCCCGGTGGCAGAACGGTTCCGGGTGGTCGGTGGCGCGAGCCTGCGCGGGCGGGTCGCGGTCTGGGGCGCGAAGAACAGCGCGCTCAAGCTCATGGCGGCTGCCCTGCTCGCCGTCGGCCGCACCCGGCTCACCAACGTCCCCGCCATCCTTGACGTGACCATCATGGCCGAGCTGCTGCGCCGGCTGGGGTGCCAGGTCGACTACGACCCGGCCGCCGGGGTGGTCGAGATCGACGTGCCCGACCAGATCGGCCACCGTGCCGACTACGACCTGGTGCGTGCGCTGCGGGCGTCGACCGC
>JAICSZ010000419.1 GCA_025936615.1 Pedococcus sp.
CACCGGTTCGACGACCTCGTGGCGGGTGCGAACCCGATCCACAGCGCGCGGACCCGCCGGATCAGCGTCGAGGACTGAGCCGTGGCGGACCGGACCGCCCCCACCGTCGTCGAGGGCTGCACCGTCGTGACCATGGACGCGGCTCGCACCGAGCACCGCGTCGGGCACGTCGTGGTCGACGGCAGCCGCATCACGGCGGTGGGGAGCGGCCCGGCCCCCCGGGGCGACTACGCGTCGGTCGTCGACGGCCGCGGCTGCGTGCTGACCCCCGGCCTGGTCAACACCCACCACCACCTCTACCAGTGGGTGACCCGCGGGCTGGCCGTCGACGCAACGCTCTTCGAGTGGCTCACCACCCTCTACCCGGTCTGGGCGGGCGTCGACGAGGAGGTCGTCCACGCGGCGGCGGCGGCCGGCCTCGGCTGGCTCGCGCGCACCGGCTGCACCACGTCGATGGACCACCACTACGTCTTCCCGTCTGCCGGGGGCGACCTGCTGGCGGCCGAGGTCGCCGCCGCGGGTGGGCTGGGCCTGCGTTTCCTGCCCACGCGCGGGTCGATGGACCTGGGGCGCAGCCAGGGGGGCCTGCCCCCGGATGAGGTGGTCGAGTCGGTCGACGCGATCCTCGCGGCGACGGCCGAGGCCATCGACCGGTTCCACGACCCCTCGCCCGACTCGATGCTGCGGGTCGGGGTGGCGCCCTGCTCGCCGTTCTCGGTGACCGGCGAGCTGCTCAAGGCCTCGGCCGACCTCGCCCGCGACAAGGGCGTGCGGCTGCACACCCACCTCGCCGAGACGCTCGACGAGGAGGAGTTCTGCCGCGAGCGGTTCGGCAGCACGCCGGTCGAGTACGTCGAGTCGCTCGGGTGGCTCGGCGACGACGTGTGGCTCGCACACGGCATACACCTCTCCGACCAGGGGATCGGCACGCTTGCCGCCACGGGCACCGGTGTCGCCCACTGCCCCTCCTCCAACGCCCGCCTCGGGGCGGGCATCGCGCGCACCCGCGAGCTGCGCGACGCCGGGGTGCCGGTGGGGCTGGGGGTGGACGGCGCAGCCTCGAACGAGGCGTCCTCGCTGCTGGAGGAGGCCAGGCATGCCCTGCTGTTCGCGCGGGCGCGGGGCGGCCCGCAGGCGCTGGGCGTGCGTGACGCGCTCGAGCTGGCCACCATCGGTGGGGCCCGGGTGCTCGGCTGGGACGACCAGATCGGGTCCATCGAGGCCGGCAAGCTCGCCGACCTCGCGCTGTGGCGGGTCGACACCCTGCCCCACGCCGACCTCGCCGACCCGGTCGCCGGGCTCGTCCTGGGGTCACCGCCACCGCTCGAGCTCCTGCTCGTCGGAGGGTCGCCGGTGGTGGAGCGCGACAGGTTGGTCAACGCCGACGAGGAGGAGCTGGCCCGGTCCGCAGTGGCTGCCAACGCCACGATGCTGCAGCGTGCCGGGCTGGTCTCGTGAGCGGAGGTGAGACCTCGACGCCCGGCTACGATCGGACGGTGACCCAGGCACGACGGCCATCCGGCATCGTCGCCCTCCTGCGCCGCTCCGGGCCCTACTCCTCCGGTCCTGAGGTGCTGGCGGAGCTGCGCCGTGCCATCGTCTCCGGCAGGGTGCCACCGGGCAGCCCGATCCCGCTCGACGACGTGGCCGCGTTCTTCGGGGTCAGCCTCATCCCTGTGCGCGAGGCTCTGAAAACCCTTCTGGGAGAAGGGCTCCTGGCGCACCAGCCCCGCCTTGGCTACACCGTGACCGCGCTGTCGTCCGCTGAGCTCGACGAGCTCTACGTCGTCCGCGGCGCCCTCGAGGCGGCGGCCCTGGACGCCGCTGTCCGCAACGCCACTCCTGCCGACCACGAGCGAGTGCGCGACATCCACGCGGCCATGGGACGCGCCGTGGTCGACGGCGACACCGACGGCTTCCAGCGGGCGAGCCGGGAGTTCCACGAGGCGCTGCTGCAGCCCTGCCGGATGCCCCGGCTGCTGCACATGCTCGACATCGCCTGGAACCTCACCGAGCCCGTGCAGACCATGATGCGGGTCACCGAGGACGAGCGGGCAGCGATGCGGGTCGACCACGAGGAGATGCTCGACGCCTTCGTCGAGGGCAGCTCCGAGCGGCTGCGCGAGGTCGCCACCACGCACCACGAGCGACTCGCGCAGTGCATCGCCCGCATCGGCGAGGGGTAGGGCCCGCGGATATACGCGGATATACGGTTCCAGCCCTTACCGGCGGACACGATGCACTCCTAGCGTTCTCCCAACGCCGCGGCTCGACGGTGATCACAGCGCCAGACCACGAGCCGGGCCACCACTGCGGCGGACGCCGCGCCAGGACGAGGGAGTCCGATGAGCACCACCGACAGGGCCGTCTACGACACGGAGGCGGCCGCAGCCGCAGCCGGGTACGCCACCCACCACGGGGAGCACGACCACGGGGCCGGCACCGGCCTCATCAAGCCGGGCTACCACCCCCGGCTCGCGAACGAGGACCTTGCGCCGCTCAAGGAGCAGACGTGGTCCTGGTACAACATCTTCGCGTTCTGGATGTCCGACGTGCACAGCGTCGGCGGCTACGTCACCGCCGGCAGTCTCTTCGCCCTCGGGCTGAGCAGCTGGCAGGTGCTGGTCTCGCTGGTCGTGGGCA
>JAICSZ010000291.1 GCA_025936615.1 Pedococcus sp.
AGGCCCGCAGGATCTTCAGCACGAAGGCCAGCAGGTCGGCCAGCTCACCGGGTAGCTGGTCGGGGGTGCAGAAGATGTGGGAGTCGTCCTGGGTGAAGCCGCGGGCCCGGGTCAGGCCGTGCACCACTCCGGACATCTCGTAGCGGTAGACGGTGCCGAACTCGAAGAGCCGCAGCGGCAGCTCGCGGTAGGACCGGCCGCGGGACTTGAACACCATGATGTGGCCCGGGCAGTTCATCGGCTTGGGGTAGTAGTCCTGGCCGGCCCGCCGTACGTTGCCGTGCGAGTCGCGCTCCTCGTCGACGTGCATCGGGGGGAACATCCCGTCGGCGTACCAGTCCAGGTGGCCGGAGGTCTCGAACAGGGCGCCCTTGGTGATGTGAGGGGTGTACACGAACTCGTACCCCCCCTCCTCGTGCCGCCGGCGCGAGTAGTCCTCCATCACCTTGCGCAGCATGCCGCCCTTGGGGTGGAAGATCGCGAGGCCCGGACCGATCTCGTCGGGGAAGCTGAACAGGTCGAGCTCGCGGCCGAGGCGGCGGTGGTCGCGGCGCTCGGCCTCCTCGAGGCGGTGCAGGTGCGCCTCGAGCGCCTCCTTGGACTCCCAGGCGGTGCCGTAGATGCGCTGCAGCTGCTTGTTCTTCTCGTCGCCGCGCCAGTACGCCGCCGCCGACCGCATGAGCTTGAAGGCGGGGATGCGCTTGGTGGTCGGCAGGTGCGGCCCCCGGCAGAGGTCCTTCCACGCCAGCGAGCCGTCCCGGCGCAGGTTGTCGTAGATGGTCAGCTCGCCGGCGCCGACCTCGACGCTCGCGCCCTCGGCCGCCTCGGCGGCGTCGCCGGTGCCGCCCTTGAGGCCGATCAGCTCGACCTTGTACGGCTCGTCGGCCAGCTCCGACAGCGCGTCCCCGTCGGAGACGGGTCGCCGGGAGAACCGCTGGCCCTCCTTGACGATCTTGCGCATCCGGGTCTCGATCTTCTCGAGGTCCTCCGGCTTGAACGGCTCGGGTACGTCGAAGTCGTAGTAGAAGCCGTCGGTGATCGGCGGGCCGATCCCCAGCTTCGCCTCGGGCCAGATGTCCTGCACCGCCTGCGCCATCACGTGCGCGGTCGAGTGCCGGAGGATGGCGCGGCCGTCGGGGCTGTCGATCTCGACCCCCTCGACCACGTCGCCGTCCTGGAGCTCGTGGGCGAGGTCACGCAGCGCGCCACCGATCCGGGCGGCGATGACCACCGGCCGGTCGGCGAACAGCTCCCACGCCTTGGTCCCCGTCGTCACGGCGCGCTCGGCGGGCTCGCCGGCGGTCAGGACGGTCACCTTGATGTCGGGCACGGGACGCTCCTGTGGCAGTGGTTCTGGCGGTCGAGGGACCCGCCGATCGTATCGGCGACAGGGACGACGACGGCCCCGGGTTTCGCGCCGGGGGCGCTTGCTCGGGTGGCGGGGTGCCGGGTGGGCGATACTGGGTTCGAACCAGTGACCTCTTCGGTGTGAACGAAGCGCGCTACCACTGCGCCAATCGCCCCGCGGATGCGGCGGAAACTCTAGCGCATGCTCCGGCCGTCTCACGCCTCGGTCACCCGGGTCGTCCAAAACTGTGCAAATTCGGACACACCAATCTGGCCGACACATGACTTCCGCAAAAAGAGTCAACTGACCTGTCGGTTTGCCGTCATAGGGCATGCCCCTCCGCGTCTCCATGACGAGTCCCGCGGGGGACCCCTGGGAGGAAGAGACAAGACGATGGACTACTCGATGGACACGGCGAACAACACCGCGCCGCTCACGGTCACCCAGCCTGTGACGCTGGAGCTCATCGACCCGACGGGTGCGGTCACCCCGATCGAGGCCGAGCTGCAGTACGACCCGTCCGACCCCTACGCCGTGACCACCGTCTTCATGACCGGCACCAGCCACGTCCGCTGGACCTTCGGCCGTGAGCTGCTGCTCGAGGGCCTCTACGAGCCCTCCGGGGACGGCGACGTGCACGTCTGGCCCTGCCTGGACTCCGACGGGCACGCGGTCGTGATCATCGAGCTGTGCTCCCCCGACGGCGAGGCCCTCGTCCAGGCCCGGACCGGGGACCTGAGCTCCTTCGTGGACCGGATGTGCAAGGCCGTCGAGCCGGGCACCGAGTCCGACCACCTCGACCTCGACTCCACGATCACGGCGATCTTCTCCGAGGCCGCCTGAGCCGCACGCCTCGTGCGGCCTGACTAGGGTTGGCACCGACCACCCGGGCACCGGGCCGCTTGAGCGACAGTCTCCGACAAGGGGGCGACGTGCTGTTCAGCCACGACACCGAGCGGGCGCTCGACTGCATCGTCGAGCTGGTGAACTCCGCGCCGACGCCCGGCGGCGACGGCTCCGACGAGTCCCTCCCCGACCTCCCAGCCCTCGCCGAGTTCGTCCGCCGCCACCGCCTCAGCGAGGTGGGTGAGCTGACCGAGCTCGACCTCGCCCAGGTGCACGAGTTCCGCGGGCACGTCGGCGACGTGTTCGACGCCGGCGACGAGGCCGCCTCCGCTGCGGCGGTCAACTCCCTTGTCTCCTCCTCCATCGTCACCCCCCGGCTGACCGATCACGACGGCTACGGCTGGCACGTGCACTACTTCGCCCCCGGCTCGTCGCTGACCGAGCACCTGCGCATCGAGTGCGGTATGGCGCTGGTCCACGTCGTGGCGTCCGGGGAGCTCTCCCGGCTCCGCCGGTGCGCCGCCCCCGACTGCGACAACGTGCTGGTCGACCTGTCCCGGAACCGGTCCAAGAGGTACTGCGACGCGCGCACCTGCGGCAACCGGCTGCACGTGGCGGCCTACCGCGAGCGCCGGCGAGCCGCCGGCGCCTGAGGCCGCTGCCGCTCCCGGCCGCTCAGGGGTCGATCGACTCCGTCTCGCGCTCCGCCCACACCTTGCGGCACTGCTCGGTGATCGGGCCGACCGCGAGCTCCCGGTCGTCGCAGCGGGTGACCGCCTGCACGTCGCGGGTCGTGGAGACCAGGAAGATCTCATCGGCCGTGCCGAGCACCTCGACCGGTTCGTCGATCTCCTGTCCGTCGTACCACTCCAGGAGCAGGGCCCGGCTGATCCCCGCCAGGCAGCCGGACTCCAGGGTGGGCGTGCGCAGCTCGCCGTCGACGACGTAGAACACGTTCGAGCCGGTGCCCTCACAGAGGTTGCCGGCGAGGTTCGCGAACACCGCCTCGGAGGCGCCGCGCTGCTGCGCGTGGGCCAGCGCGATGACGTTCTCTGCGTACGACGTCGTCTTCAACCCCGCCAGCGCACCGCGCTCGTTGCGGGGCCACGGGACGGTCACCACCGCCGTCTCCGGCTCGGGCGCCTGGAGCGTGTCGGCCACCACGACCAGGGTCGGCCTGCCGTGCCCGCGACCGGAGCCGAGGGGTGCCGCTCCCCCGGTGTAGGTGATCCGCAGCTTGCCCAGCGGGAGGTCGGCGCCGTCGAGCACCGCCTCGACCCCCTTCCGGACCTCGTCCTGCGGCAGCTCCGGCAGGCCGAGACCCCTGGCCGACCGGGCCATCCGGTCCAGGTGCCTGGTCAGTGCGAACGGCCTCCCGCCCGCCACCTTGACCGCCTCGAAGACCCCGTCGCCCACGGTGATCCCGTGGTCGTTGACCGGTAGCGCCGGCGCCAGCGGGTCGTCGAGCAACCGTCCGTTCAGCCACACACGCATGGGACGAGGCTATGCCCGACGAGCGGTGACCCTCGATTTGTCATCTGAGCGGCGTCCGATAAAGTGCTCACGCACGCGCGACGGGGGGCTCCTCGGCGCCGTGACAAGCGGACGTAGCTCAGTTGGTAGAGCGCAACCTTGCCAAGGTTGAGGTCGCGAGTTCGAGCCTCGTCGTCCGCTCGGAGATGATGGTCGCAGCCTCCGTGGTGGAGTGGCCGAGAGGCGAGGCAACGGACTGCAAATCCGTCTACACGGGTTCAAATCCCGTCTCCACCTCGATTGCTCGAGCGCCCGAACCTGGGACTCGGGTCGTCACGGGCGATTGGCGCAGTGGTAGCGCGCTTCCTTGAC
>JAICSZ010000136.1 GCA_025936615.1 Pedococcus sp.
ACCCGGACGACCCCACGGGCAAGTCCACCATGCGGCGGGTCGAGGACGTGCTCGACGTGTGGTTCGACTCCGGGTCGATGTCCTTCGCCCAGGTGCACTACCCGTTCGAGAACGCCGACTGGTTCGAGCACCACTTCCCGGGTGACTTCATCGTCGAGTACATCGGCCAGACGCGCGGCTGGTTCTACACCCTGCACATCCTGGCGACCGCGCTCTTCGACCGCCCGGCGTTCTCCTCGTGCGTCTCCCACGGCATCGTCCTCGGCTCCGACGGCCAGAAGATGAGCAAGTCCCTGCGGAACTACCCCGACGTGCGCGAGGTGTTCGACCGTGACGGGGCGGACGCGATGCGCTGGTTCCTCATGTCGAGCCCGATCCTGCGTGGCGGGAACCTCGTGGTGACCGAGCAGGGGATCCGTGACGGCGTGCGCCAGGTCCTGCTGCCGCTGTGGAACGCCTGGTACTTCTTCTCGTTGTACGCCAACGCGTTCCAGTCCTCTGAGGGCGAGACCGGCTACGAGTCGAAGTGGTCGACAGCATCCACCGACCCGCTCGACCGCTACCTGCTGGCCAAGCTGCGCCAGTACGTCGAGACGATGACGGAGCAGCTCGACGCCTACGAGGTGGCCAACGCCTGTGAGACGACGCGGGGGTTCATCGACGTGCTGACCAACTGGTACGTCCGGCGCTCGCGTGAGCGGTTCTGGGACACCGGGCCGGGCGAAGGTGACGGTGGCGCCGAGCAGGCGTTCGACACCCTCTACACCGCTCTGGAGGTTGTCTGCCGCACGGCCGCACCGCTGCTGCCGCTGGTGACCGAGGAGATCTGGCGCGGCCTCACCGGGAGCCGCTCGGTGCACCTCACCGACTGGCCGGACGCCTCTGACCTGCCCGGGGACGACGTCCTCGTCTCCGGCATGGACCGGGCCCGGGAGGTGTGCTCGGTGGCCTCCTCGCTGCGCAAGGCCGGCGGGCTGCGGGTCAGGCTGCCGCTGCAGGACCTGACTGTCGTCGTCACTGACGCCTCGTCCCTGAAGGACTTCGGCTCGATCATCGCCGACGAGGTCAACGTCCGCACGGTGACGCTTCGCGACATCACCGAGGCGAGCGAGGCCGACTTCGGCATCTCGCAACGGCTCCAGGTCAACGCCCGTGCGGCGGGTCCGCGGCTCGGCAAGGACGTGCAGCACGCCATCCGGGGAAGCAAGTCGGGCGACTGGTCCATGGCGCAGGACGGCACGGTGACCGCCGGTGGGCTCGAGCTGCTGGAGGGCGAGTACACCCTCGAGACGGTCGTCGACGGGCCGGCGGACGGTGGCTCGACCGCCACGGCCATGCTGCCCGGTGGCGGGTTCGTGGTGCTCGACACGGCGGTGACTCCTGAGCTGGCCCAGGAGGGGCTGGCCCGTGACGTCATCCGCGCAGTCCAGCAGGCCCGCCGCGACGCCGGCCTCGAGGTGTCCGACCGGATCTCGCTCACGGTGACCGGTGGCGAGGCCGTCTGGCAGGCCGTCGTCGCGCACCAGCAGCTGATCATGGCCGAGACCCTGGCCCAGCAGTTCGGCTCGGCCGGGCAGCTCGACGCACTTCCCCAGCGCACGGACGTGACCGAAGCCACCGTCGGCGACGGGGAGCCCGTGCGCATCAAGGTGATGAAGCTCGCTGGGTGAGCGCCGCGCGGGCAGCCGGCCCGCGCGGCGCGACCGGCGTGCTGGAAGACTGGTCGCATGCCCGCACCTGACGCAGCCCAGCGCGAGGCCGCGCGCAACCTCGAGGTGACCAAGCGGATGCGCCAGGTGGAGGAGGCGATCCTCGCCCGCGCACCCGAGCACGACCTGCAGCCGAGCCTCGACCGGATCGCGGCGGTGATGGAGCTCCTCGGCGACCCGCAGCGCTCGTTCCCCGTCATCCACCTCACCGGCACCAACGGCAAGACCTCGACGACGCGGATCATCGAGACCCTGTTGCTGGAGCACGGCCTGAAGACCGGGCGGTTCACCTCGCCTCACCTGCACTCCATGCGCGAGCGCATCGCCCTGTCCGGCCAGCCGATCAGCGCGGAGAGGTTCCTCGCCGCCTACGACGAGGTGCTGCCCTTGGTCGAGGTGGTCGACGCCCGTTCGGCTGCCGAGGACGGGCCGAGGATGACCTACTTCGAGGTCCTCGTGGCAGTTGCCTACGCCGCGTTCGCCGATGCGCCGGTGGACGTCGCCGTCGTGGAGGTGGGCATGGGCGGCGCCTGGGATGCCACCAACGTCGCCGACGGCTCAGTGGCCGTGGTCACCCCGGTGGCGCTGGACCACCAGCACTTCCTGGGTCACGACGTGGAGTCCATCGCCGTCGAGAAGTCGGGGATCATCAAGGCCGAGGCGCTCGCGGTGGTCGGTGTGCAGGAGCCCGAGGCCGCCCAGGTCCTGGCCGACCGGGCGAACGAGGTGGGGGCGCGGATCGCGTTCGAGGGCAGCGACTTCGGTTTGCTCGAACGGGAGGTCGCAGTGGGCGGCCAGCAGATCTCGGTGCGGTCCCTGACGGGTGACTACACCAACCTGTTCCTGCCGCTGCACGGTTTGCACCAGGTCCACAACGCGGTGCTCGCAATCGTCGCGGTCGAGGCGTTCCTCGGCGGGGGAGAGCAGCGGCTCGACCCCGACGTGCTGCGCGAGGGCCTCGCCCGGGTGTCCTCGCCGGGACGGCTGGAGATCGTCCGCCGCTCGCCCACGGTGGTCGTGGACGCCGCCCACAACCCCGCGGGCGCCCTCGCACTGCGCACGGCCCTCGAGGACTCCTTCAACTTCGCCAGGATCGTCGGCGTGGTCGCCATCCTCGAGGACAAGGATGCGACGGAGATGCTCGAGGTCCTCGAGCCAGTCCTCGACCACGTCGTCATCTCCCGGACGACGTCACCGCGCGCCATGGCGCCGGCCGAGCTCGGAGAGTTGGCGGTGGACATCTTCGGCGAGGACCGGGTGACGGTCGTCGACAGCCTCCCGGACGCGCTCGACACGGCCGCCGGGCTGGCCGACGAGGGCGGCGTCGGGGGCGGCGTGCTGGCCACCGGCTCGGTCACGACTGCGGCAGAGGTGCGCATGCTCCTGGGCACCACCGACGTCTGAGAGCCGGTTGTCCGCGCCCCGGCCGTTCGCAGAGCGGGCGTCGGCCGGAAACGGCCTTGCTACTTCTTGCCGAGCTGACCCAGGTCGAGGTGGTTCTTCGCGTCGGCCTTGGCGTGCTTCTCGGCGCGCTTCTCCTTGATGCTCTTGCCGGCCTTCTTGGCAAGGTGTTGTCGAGGTGACTTGTCCGCCATGGCTGCTCCCAGCGCCAGGAAGCCTGGATGGCTCCGTGACCCGACACTACGCCCCCAGCCGGCCGCTCGCGGCTCACCGGCAGACATGGTGGGCACACGGCATACCCTGTGGCCCATGCTCGGAAAGGTGGTCGTCATCGTCCTCGTGGTCCTCGTCGTCCTCTGGCTGCTCAGCCGGCTGCGCGACAGCGGGCGGGGCGGCCGGTGAAGGGCGTCGTCCTCCACGGGACGCTCGGCAAGTTCACCTGGCGGATGCTGGCCACGGTGCTCGCCGCACAGGGGGTCGTGGTGTTCCTGGGCGCGTTGGTGGCCCGTGGCATCGCGAGCGCGCAGGGTGATGCGGCAGGCAGCACCTGGCTGTGGGTGGGGGTCGCCCTGGCGGTCCTCTGCTTCCTCGCGGCCGGGCTGATGCGCCGCCCATGGGGAGTCACGCTCGGCTGGCTGATCCAGCTCCTGACCATCGTCTCCGCGGTGGTCGTGCCCATGATGCTGCTGGTCGGGCTGCTGTTCCTCGCCCTGTGGGTCGGCTCGCTGGTGATGTGCGCGCGTGCGGAGGACCAGCTGGCGGCCGCCCGCGAGCGGGCCGAGCACACTCAGTAGGCTTCCCGCCGTGACGACGCAGACTGAGCGCTCCCTGGTCCTGGTCAAGCCCGACGGTTTCTCCCGCGGCCTCACCGGCGAGGTGCTTTGCCGGGTCGAGGCCAAGGGCTACCGCCTCGTGGCGCTGGCCGTCACCAGCCCCACCCGCGACCAGCTGGCCGAGCACTACGCCGAGCACGAGGGCAAGCCGTTCTACGAGCCGCTGGTGGAGTTCATGTCCAGCGGTCCGGTCGCCGCCGTGGTCATCGAGGGGGAGCGCTGCATCGAGGGCTTCCGCGCCCTGGCCGGCGCGACCGACCCGACGGCCGCACTGCCAGGCACGATCCGCGGCGACCTCGGCCGCGACTGGGGCACCAAGGTCCAGCAGAACATCGTGCACGGCTCCGACAGCCCGGACTCCGCTGTGCGGGAGATCGCCATCTGGTTCCCGGAGCTGTAGGAGGGCCACGGCCGGCGCCGGCACCCTTGCTCAGCTGGTCTCCAGGTCGTCCAGCCGGCCGATCACCACCTCCAGCAGCGCGGCCAGCTCGCCCCGCTGCTTCCTGGTCAGCGCCGACAGGGTGTCGGACTCGACCACGTTGGCCTCGCGGACCGCCTCCTCGAACACCTGCCACCCCTTGGCGGTCAGCTCGACGAGCACCCGGGTGCGGTTGCCCGGGTCGGGTGCGCGCGCGACCAGCTCCCGCTCGGTCATGCGGTCGAGACGGTGGGTCATCGACGACGGCGCCACGTGGGTCACGTCCGCGAGCCGGCTCGGGGTCACGGGGTCGTTGCCCGACGTGGCCAGGTGGGCCAGGACGGACCACTCCCCGTGCGAGAGGTCGAGGTCGGCGAGCTGCCGGGTGTACCACTGGTCGAGCTTGCGCGACAGCGATGAGACCGCCGTGATCACGCGCTGCACCGACTCGTCGCCTCCCGCTGCGACGTAGGCGGCGACCGCCTCGCGGTACTGCTCCTGTGCGCTCCGGGCCTTCCGTGCACCTGCCATGGGCGGCATCTTCGCATGCTAAGGTTTCGAAGTCGAAATATTCGAACCCGAAGACTAGTTGACCATCCCGTGCGCACCCGCCTCCTCATCCTCGCCTCAGCCGTGGCCATGCTCGGCTGGGGCACCGTGCTGCCCTACCAGTACGCCTACGCCGCCACCACGCGCGGCTGGGGTGCCATGGTCGCCGCCGGCGCCTCCAGCCTGTTCTCCATCGGCGCCCTGGTCGCCGCACCCGTTGGCGGCCGCCTCACCGACCGGCTCTCACCGGTCGCGGTGGCCGTGGGCGCCAAGGCGGTGGCCGCGGCGGGTGCCGCTTCCCTCATCTGGGCCTCGACCCCGACCGCCTTCCTTGCCGGCATGTTCGTGTTCGGCCTCGGCATCACGGCTGCCAGCCCGGCCCAGGCGGTGCTGGTGCTGCGCTGGGCCGGTGTCGCGGACCGTCGCCGGGTCTTCGCCTGGCAGTTCACCGGTCAGTCGCTGGGCATGGCGGTGGGGGCCTTCGGCGCCGGCTACGTGGTCAGCCTCGACCGGCCGACCGGCATGTGGCCCGCGTTCGCGACGGCCGCGGGCGGCTTCCTGCTGTCCGCCCTGCTGCTGCTCGTGGCCGGGCACCGCTCCTGGGGTGTGCCGCGTGGGCACCGCTCCGCCTCGGGCGCCGGCTCGAGCGTTCTCGCCGACGAGGACCTCTCGGCTGCCAGTCCGGTTCCGGGACTGCACCCTGGGGAGGCGCTGCGTGCCATCTGGGCGGTGCCTGCCCTTGGGTGGACTGCGTTGGTCACGGTCACCCTCGCGCTCGGCTTCTACGCACAGTTCGAGAGCGGGCTCCCGGCGTACGCGCTCACCAGCCTGCACGTGCACGAGCGGACCGTCGGGCTCGCGGCAGCCGTCAACTGCGCCGTCATCATCGCCCTGCAGATGGTGGTCGTGCGGCTGACGGCACGCAGGAGCGGCCCCACCCTGCTGATCGCCGTCGGGGCCATCTGGACGATCGCGTGGCTGGTCCTCGCGACGGCGGTGCTGGACCCGCAGCTCTCGGCGGCCGTGTTCGTGACCACCTTCGGCATCTTCGCCGTGGGCGAGACGATGTATGCGCCCGTGCTCAACCCCCTCACGGCCAGCCTCGCGCCGACCGGGCTGGTCGGGACCACCCTGGGCATGTTCACGGCGATGCAGACCGGGGTCTCCGCAGTCGGCCCGCTCGTGGCCGGCGTGGTCCTCGGCGCCGGGCTCGGCGGCGTCTTCGTCGGTCTCCACGTGGGCATCAGCCTGCTCGCGCTGTTCGCAGCGTGGCGGCTGCGGGCGGTGACCCGCAGCGGGCCCGCCGGCGTCGCCAGCCGCCCGGTGGACGCCGCCCTCGCGGCCTGAGGCCTGGGGAGGGACCGGCCACCGGCGGTGGCGCCGCCCGGCACTCAGTAGGCTGCGACCCATGGCTGACTTCGATCTTGTCGTTCTCGGTGCCGGGCCTGGTGGCTACGTCGCGGCGATCCGTGCCTCGCAGCTGGGCCTCAAGGCCGCTGTCGTGGAGTACAAGTACTGGGGCGGCGTCTGCCTCAACGTCGGCTGCATCCCCTCCAAGGCGCTGCTG
>JAICSZ010000165.1 GCA_025936615.1 Pedococcus sp.
CGCTACCCCCGGCGGGTGACCATCTGCATCTCCAGCCAGGCCGGGTGCGGCATGAACTGCCCGTTCTGTGCCACCGGCCAGGCGGGGCTGACCCGCAACATGTCGACGGCCGAGATCGTCGAGCAGGTGGTGGCCGCCGCACGGATGCTGCGCCGCGGCGAGCTCTCCGCAGCGGTGCCCGCGAGCGAGGGTGGTGCCGAGCTCGGCGACGAGACCGAGGACTCCTCGGCGGGGACCGGGCAGACCCGGATCTCCAACGTGGTGTTCATGGGGATGGGCGAGGCGCTGGCCAACTACAAGGCCGCAGTCGGGGCGATCCGCCGGCTGACCGATCCGACGCCCGACGGCCTCGGCATGTCGGCCCGGGGCATCACCATGTCGACCGTCGGCCTCGTGCCGGCGATCGACAAGCTGGCCGGCGAGGGCATCCCGGTGACCCTCGCACTGTCGCTGCACGCGCCCGACGACGAGCTGCGTGACGAGCTGGTCCCGATCAACACCAGGTGGAAGGTCGACGAGGCGATCGACGCGGCGCACCGCTACTACGAGACCACCGGGCGGCGGGTGAGCATCGAGTACGCCCTCATCCGCGACATCAACGACCAGGCGTGGCGCGCCGACCTGCTCGGCGAGAAGCTCGCGGCCCGTGGCCGCGGCTGGGTGCACGTCAACCCGATCCCGCTCAACCCGACCCCCGGCTCGAAGTGGACCGCGTCCCGGCCGGGGGTGGAGCAGCAGTTCGTCGAGCGGCTGCGGGCCCACGGGATCCCCACCACGATCCGGGACACCCGCGGCCAGGACATCGACGGGGCCTGCGGCCAGCTTGCTGCCGCGACCGCCTGATGGGCGCGACCTCGTCCACCGGCCCCGAGCCCGGACGCGAGTTCGTGCTCACGGTCTCGTGCCCCGACCGCCAGGGAATCGTCCACGCCGTCACCGGGGTGGCGCTCGAGCAGTCGCTCACCATCGCGGACAGCCAGCAGTTCGGGGACGCGTCGTCGGGGGAGTTCCACCTGCGCATGCACCTCATCCGCGAGGGTGACCCGGTTGACGCGACCCAGCTCCGCGAGGCAGTGGAGCCCGTGGCCGGCCCGTTCTCGATGGCGTGGTCGCTGCACGACCTCTCCGCCCGGGCTCGGGTCCTGGTCATGGTGAGCCGGCTCGGCCACTGCCTCAACGACCTGCTCTTCCGCGTCGAGAACGGGTCGCTGCCCATCGAGGTGCCGGCCATCGTGTCCAACCACGAGGACCTCCGCGAGCTCGCGCAGCGGCACGGGGTGCCGTTCCACCACGTCCCGGTGACTGCTGCCACGAAGGCCGGCGCCGAGGCACGGCTGCGTGAGCTGGTGGCCGAGCACGACGCGGACACCATCGCGCTGGCCCGCTACATGCAGATCCTGTCCCCCCAGCTGTGCGCGGACTTCCCCGGCCGGATCATCAACATCCACCACTCGCTGCTGCCGAGCTTCGTGGGCGCCAAGCCCTACGCCCAGGCCCACGACCGTGGCGTCAAGGTCATCGGCGCCACCGCGCACTACGTGACCTCGGACCTCGACGAGGGGCCGATCATCGAGCAGGACTTCCGGCGCGTCGACCACCGGATGAGCCCGGCCGAGCTGGCCCGGGTGGGTCAGGAGCTCGAGGCGATGGCCTTCGCCCGGGCGCTGCGGTGGCACGCGGAGCACCGAGTGGTGCTGCGCGGCCGGCGCACCATCGTGTTCACGTGAACCAGCGGGCGTTGTCAGCGCGCGGCGGTCAGCGGGGTCGGTGGCCCAGGGAGTAGCGCACCCCGAACGGCACCTGGATGGTGCCGTCGGCGGTGGCGAGCTGGGCCACCAGCGCGAAGACCTCGTCACGGACCCCGGGCAGGGCCTGCGGCGGCACGCTCTCCCAGTAGCGCCGCATGCCGAGCGACATCGAGAACTCGTACCAGTGCTCGACGTCCCGGAAGACCGGCGACACCGTGCTGCCCACCGACTGGACGTCCACGAAGCCGGCCGCACGCAACAGTCCGGTCATGCCCGCGTCGCTGGCGAAGGGCCCCTTCGCCCCGGTCGTGCGTGCGTCGAGCAGGTCCGGAGGCAGGTACGGGTCGAACACGTCGTGCGCCATCTCGAGGACGGGGTCGGAACCGCGGAAGGTGGCGAGGCCGAGCCGGCCGCCGGGGCGCAGCAGCGGCAGCCACGCCTGGAGCGCGGCCTGCGGCTCTGGCAGGAAGAACAGCACCAGTGACGAGGCGATCAGGTCGAAGAGCGGTTCGTCGAGCTCGGGCTCCTGTGCATCACCCTGCCGGACCTCGACGTTGTCCAGCCCCGCCTGCGCCACGACCTTGCGGCACTCCTCGACCATGGCGGGCGAGAGGTCGACGGCGAGCACCCGCCCGGTGGTGCCCACGGCCGCCGCCAGCGGCACGAGCTCGGCGCCTCGCCCGCACCCCATGACCAGGGCGTGCTCGGCTGGCACCGGGTCCAGTGCGTCGACCAGCCCTGCAGCGATGGGCTGGAAGAAGTCGACCCCCACCTGGTCGTAGGTGTCAGCGAGCGTGTCGAACAGCCGCTGGACACCAGTGCGGGCCGCATCCATGCGCAGAGTGTGCCGTGCCGCGGGGTCGCCCGCATCCGGCGATTGCACGACGACCGGGACCCCCTTCTTCGGGGGCCTCGGTCAGGGGGTGGTGGGGCTAGGAGCGGTTGGCTGAGTCCTTCGCCGCGTTGTCCGACGTGCTCTCCCGTTCCTCCAGGCCCACCGCCTCGCGCAGCTCCTTCATGTCCTGCTCGAGCTCTGAGTCGCTGCTGTCGGACAGCTCGCGCATGAGGTCGGCGAGGCCGTCGGCGATGGCGTTGAGCTTGTGCTGCACTGCCTGGTCGGCGCGGGTCTGGCTGTTCTGCAGCAACGCCACCATGAGGAAGGTCACGATCGTGGTGAGCGTGTTGATGATGAGCTGCCAGGTGTCGAGGTTCTTCAGCACGAAGTAGCTGGGCGCCCAGATCACGACGAGGGCGACGCAGAAGGCGAAGAACCAGGCGCGGCTCGCCAGCTTGGAGGCACCGCCGGCGAAGCGGTCGAAGGCCGTGACGTGCTCGGAGACCTCGCTGGGCATCTCGGGATCGGGTTCGCTGGCCATGAGAGGCAGCCTTTCTCGCGTGGCGTGCAGCACGGACGGCTGCTGAAGAGGACATGCCCGGTGCGCTGGACCCCGAAACGGAGGTCAGCAGGCCGCGAGCAGTTCGGCGGCTTCGTCGACGGTGTCGACGAGGTGGACCGCCGTCCCGAGCGCGCGCTCGCGCCCGAGCGCCTCCAGCGCGGGCCAGACCGGGACCTCGTGGGTCCAGTGCCGTCTGCCAACGAGCACGAGGGGCGGCAGCACCCGGTCGGCGGGCGCGTAGTAGAGCGGGGTCACCGCCTGGAAGATCTCCTGCACGGTTCCGGCCGCGCCCTCGAGCACGACCAGGCCGGCGGTCGTGCGCGCCAGCAGGCCGTCCTCACGGATGGCGTTGGAGAAGTACTTGCCGATGCCGTCGCAGAAGACGTTCGGCGGCTCGTGGCCGTAGAACCAGGTGGGGATCCCCACGCTGGCCACCTCCTGTCGCCGACCGGAGGTGAACAGGTCGTCGTGGACCCGCAGCGCCACCGATGCCCACTGGCCGACCGACGGCCGGAACGACGGCACCTGCGCCAGCTGCGACAGCCCCCGCTCGAGGCGCTGCTCGTCGCCGGCGAAGGCCCCGAGGTTCGCCGCCTCCATGGCACCCGGGCCGCCTCCGGTCATGACGACCAGTCCGGCGGCGGCGAGGTCGCGACCGAGACGTGCCGCCGCGGCATACCCGCTCGTCCCGCGCGCGAGCGCGTGCCCACCCATGACGCCGGCGACCCGTCGGTCCCCGATGAACTCGGTGAGCGCGTCGGTGATGGCGTGGTCGTGGATCGCGCGCAGCAACGTCACGAAGGCGTCGTCGCGCAGCTCTGCCTCGCGGGTCCACGAGTACGCCCGGTAGTCGGGCGTCGCCTCATAGCCGAGTTCCTCGAGCCCTGCGTAGAGCTCGTGCGGCTGGTACAGGGTCGAGCGGTAGGGGTCGACCGGGGCGCTGGGGTCGGTCGGGAAGATCAGGGCGCGGTGGGCGCGCAGGTGCGCGTCGAGGTCCGGCGGGAGCCGGCCGCCGAGGACGACCAGCCCGTCGAGGTCGGTGCGCGCCATGAGCGCGGAGGCGTAGGCCGTGAGGTCCAGGTCCTGGATGCGCCTGCCGCTCAAGGGGCGACCGGACGCCAGCAGGCGCTCCAGCTGCGCGGGTGTGTCGATCTCCGGCGGCGGCGACGAGGACATGGTCGGCACTCTATGTGGGCGCTCAGTGGCCGGTGACCGACCGGAGCACCCGGGCACGGGCTGCGGGCGGCCGGTGCGGGCCTCCTGCCCGTCCGCCGAGGGCGCAAGGGCGCAGGCCGGCGTTGACGCTGAGCCAGCGAGCGGGTTCGAGCCAGGTCGTGCCGGTGCCTCATGCCTGCGAGCTGGCGACCTCGGCGCGGGCGCGTGCCTCCCGGGCGGCGGACCGGGCCAGGGCGATGGTGCCGCCCTTGCGGAACCCGCGCCCGATGGCCTCGGATTCCGCAGCGCGGCTGACCTCGTCGACGGTCTCGCAGCGCCGCGTGCATCGCGAGAGCGGCCCCGCGGCCGTGCCGCCTGGCGATGGTGTCGTGTCCCC
The DNA here is from genome assembly GCA_025936615.1 of Pedococcus sp. Next base: position 4,698 of record JAICSZ010000165.1, read on the forward strand.
CCGCGCCGGTACCTCATGCAAATCATGAGTTGGCGCCGGGCCGAGCGGCGCTGACTCATGATTTGCATGGGAGAGCGCCGGGTCAGGGTCGTTGGTGTCCCACCAGAGGGGGCGGTCACGCTCTCAGAGGTGCTTCTCGGCGTCCTTGAGCACTCCGCGCAGCCGGCTCTCGATGTCGTCGAAGTCGGCCTGGCCCATGGTCAGCGGCGGCGCCAGCTGGATGACCGGGTCGCCGCGGTCGTCGGCACGGCAGTAGATGCCGGCGTCGAACAGCGCCTTGGACAGGTAGCCGCGCAGCAGCCGCTCGCACTCGTCCTCGGTGAACGTCTCGCGGGTGTCCTTGTCCTTGACCAGCTCGATGCCGTAGAAGTAGCCGGCCCCGCGGACGTCACCGACCACCGGCAGGTCGAGCAGCTTCTCGAGGGTGGCCCGGAACGCCGGCGCGTTCTCCTTGACCCGGTCGTTGAGGCCCTCGCGGTCGAAGATGTCGAGGTTGGCCATGGCGACTGCCGCGGACACCGGGTGGCCCCCGAAGGTGTAGCCGTGGGGGAAGTACGTGGTGCCCTTCCTGAAGGGCTCGAAGAGCCGGTCGCTGGCAATCATGGCGCCGATCGGGGAGTAGCCGGACGTCATGCCCTTGGCGCAGGTGATGATGTCGGGGACGTAGCCGAAGTCGTCGCAGGCGAACATCGAGCCGATCCGGCCGAAGGCGCAGATGACCTCGTCGGAGACGAGCAGGACGTCGTACTGGTCGCAGATCTCGCGGACGCGCTCGAAGTAGCCGGGCGGCGGAGGGAAGCAGCCGCCGGAGTTCTGCAC
>JAICSZ010000152.1 GCA_025936615.1 Pedococcus sp.
CACCGGGCGGTCGACTACCTGTCGAGCGATGCCCTGCCCTCGCCCGTGCAGCACTACTGGAGCCTGTCCGTCGAGGAGCAGTTCTACGTCGTGTGGCCGCTCGCGCTGATCGCGCTGGCGTGGGTGGTGCGCCGCGCGCGCCGGACGGCGGGCGCACCGTCCCGGCGCACCGTCGGCGTCCTGCTCGCCCTGATCTGTGTGCCCTCCTTCGGGTATGCCGCGTGGCTGGCCCACGGCGACCCGGCCCGGTCGTACTTCGTCACCACCACCCGCGCGTGGGAGCTCGGGGTCGGCGCCGGCCTCGCCGTCTGGTGCTCGGGCCGCGAGCCGCGGCACCGCGGCCGGGTGGTCGCGGCCACCGGCTGGGTCGGGCTGGGGCTGCTGCTGGCCTCGGCGGTGTGGCTGCCTGCCGGGGCGGGGTGGCCGGGCCCGGTCACGCTCGTGCCGACCCTCGGCGCGGCCGCCGTGCTGTACGCCGGGTGGGCGGGTGCGTCCGGCGGCCCGGTCGGGCTCCTGGGACGAGCGCCCCTGGTGTGGGTCGGCACGCTGTCCTACTCGCTGTACCTGTGGCACTGGCCGGTCCTCACGCTCGCCCAGTGGGCCCTCGGCGACCTCACCGCGCTCCAGCGCGCGGTGCTGGTGCTCGCGTCCGTGCTGCCTGCGTGGGCGAGCCACCGGTTCCTCGAGAACCCGGTCCACCACAGTCGTCGGCTGGCCCGGCGCACCCGGCTCGCACTGACGACGGGCGCAGCCCTGTCGGCCACCGGGGCGTTGGTGGCGCTGCCCCTGCTCACGGTCACCTCGCCCTTCCGCACCACGCCACCGGACGGCGCCGACCCGGTCTCGGTGGCGCTCGGCGCCCAGGCCCTGGACCACCCCGCGAGCAGGGACGTCCTCAGGGCACGCCTGGACGACCCGGCCTGGGTCACGCCGGACCCGCAGGAGGCCGGCAAGGACCGACCGCGTGCCGACGTGGACCGCTGCCAGGTCGACCGGACCGCGACCGAGCCGGTGCGGTGCGTGTTCGGTGCGTCGCAGGGGTCGAGCACGATCGCCCTCGTCGGCGACTCCAAGGCGATGCAGTGGCTGCCGGCCCTCGAGGACGCCGCGCCGACCCGGGGGTGGCGGATCGTCACCTACGGCAAGAGCTCGTGCGCGTTCGCCGCGGGGCACGCGGCCCTCGCGGGCCGCGCCTATCCCCAGTGCGACACGTGGAACGCGAAGGTGATGGCCGCGCTGCGGGCCGACCCACCCGACCTCGTGGTCACGTCCGGCTTCGCCACCACCGCCTGGGCGGGCGAGGGCCCCTCGAGGGCCGCGCTCGTCAGCGGGCTCGCGCAGCGGTGGCAGGAGGTCCGGGGGCTGGGGTCGGCGCTGCTCGTCATCGGCGACAGCCCGGTCTCCCCGAACGACCTCGACGTCTGCACGGCCCGCCACGTGCACCACCTCGGCGCGTGCGCGTTCCCCCGTCGGTCGGCGGTGGCCGAGAGCGCCCTGCCCGACCAGGCGGAGGCGTCACGGCTGTCGGGCACGGTGCTGCTCGACCTCACCGGCCGGATCTGCCCGCTCGAGCGCTGCCCCGTGGCCATCGGCAACGTCGCCGTCCACCGGCCCGGAGACCACCTGACCGCCACCTACGTGCGCACCTTGGCGCCGGAGGTGGCGAGCGCCGTCGAGGACGCCCTCGCCAGCCCCTGACGACTGCTTGCGTCCGCGGGTTTGCCCACCAGCGGGGCAAAGTCGCAGACGCAAGCAAGAGGGGGCGCATTTGGGCGGTGGGACGCTGCTCAGGTAACCTCGTGCGTCGGTCTGAGTCCTGCGTGGAGCGGGCCGAGTCACCTCGACCTCTGCTGGAGCCATGGACCACCTCAACCCCCGATCGCCTCTGGTGTTCGACACCACCTCACTCGGTCGGCGGCCCGGCTCGATGGAGCAGGTCCAGCGCACCGTCGAGGCGCCTGCCGACCTCGGCACGGACGTGATCGCGGTGCCCGCCGGTGCCCCGGTCGAGCTGGAGCTTCGGCTCGAGTCCGTCGTCGAGGGAGTGCTGGTCACCGGCTCGGCACGGGCCACGGCAACCGGCGCCTGCGTGCGGTGCCTGGACCCCGTCGACCACGAGGTCGACGTGCGGTTCCAGGAGCTGTTCGCCTACGCCGACCGCGCGGCGCACCACCACGAGGTGGCGCCCGACGAGGACGAGACCGAGGAGCACACGCTTGCAGGCGACCTGTTCGACCTCGAGCCGGTGCTCCGGGACGCGGTGGTGCCTGCACTGCCGTTCCAGCCGGTGTGCCGGGAAGACTGTCCCGGGCTGTGCTCCGAGTGCGGGGCACACCTGGCCGACGACCCGCAGCACCACCACGACGTGATCGACCCCCGCTGGTCCGCGCTGTCCGCGCTGTCCTCGGTGGACGTGACCGATGACCACCCCAGCAACACCAACGAGATGAGGAACTGACGTGGCTGTCCCGAAGCGGAAGACGTCGCGCTCCAACACCCGTTCGCGCCGCGCGAACTGGAAGACGACCGCAACGACGCTGACCACCTGCCCGCAGTGCAAGGCCCCGACGCAGCCGCACCAGGCCTGCCCGTCGTGCGGCTACTACAAGGGCCGTCACTACACGCCGGCCGAGCGCACCGAGCACCAGGGCTGAGCGCACCGGACCGCGCGTGAGCCCAACTCAGTCCGCCGCCACCCCGGGGGACCGCGCACCGCAGCGGCCCGTCGACTCGTTCTCCTCCCACCTCGAGCAGGTGTGCGGGGCGCCGGTCGACGAGCCGCTGCTCGTGCGCGCCCTGACGCACCGCTCGTACGCCTACGAGAACGGCGGGCTGCCCAACAACGAGCGGCTGGAGTTCCTCGGCGACTCGGTGCTGGGGCTCGTCGTCACCGACACGCTCTACGCCACCCACCCCGACCTGCCCGAGGGGCAGCTCGCGAAGCTGCGTGCCGCCGTGGTCAACATGCGGGCGCTCGCCGACGTGGCGCGCACCCTCGGCCTCGGCGAGCAGCTGCTGCTCGGCCGCGGTGAGGAGAGCACCGGCGGACGCGACAAGGCCTCGATCCTCGCGGACACGATGGAGGCCGTCATCGGCACCGTCTACCTGTCCGCCGGGATGCCGGCGGCCGCGGCCCTCGTCCACCACCTGCTCGACCCGTTGATGGCCCAGACCGCGACGCTGGGGGCTGGGCTGGACTGGAAGACCTCCCTGCAGGAGCTGGCCTCCGCAGCCGGAGCCGGGTCGCCGGAGTACCTCGTGGACGAGGAGGGCCCCGACCACGAGAAGACCTTCCACGCCCGCGCCGTCGTCGACGACGAGGTGCTGGGACGGGGCACCGGCCGGTCCAAGAAGGAGGCCGAGCAGCAGGCTGCCGAGCTCGCCTGGCGCGCCCTGACCGAGCGCTCCGCGGGCGACCTCGTGGAGGCGGTCGAGGCCGATGACGACGGGGACCTGCCCGCCGGGTCGCCCTCCTAGGCGACCACGCGGCATACCCGATGCCTGAGCTCCCCGAGGTCGAGGTGGTCCGGCGCGGCCTGGCCGACCACGTCGTCGGGCGAACCATCGCCGACGCGCAGTTCCACGGGGCCCGGGTCGTGCGACGGCACCTGCCCGGTCCCGCCGACCTGGCCGCGCGCATCGCCGGCAACCACGTCGAGGCGGCCCGTCGCCGGGGCAAGTACCTGTGGCTCGAGCTGCGGACGCCGGAGGGGGAGCGGCAGGCCCTGCTCGCCCACCTGGGCATGAGCGGGCAGCTGCTCGTCGAGGATCCCGCCGCGCCGCAGGAGAAGCACCTGCACGCCCGGCTCGGCTTCGACGACGGCGGCCCGGAGCTGCGCTTCGTCGACCAGCGCACGTTCGGGGGGATGGCGCTCGCAGAGCTCACCGACGACCTGGTGCCCGAGCCCATCGCCCACATCGCACCCGACCCGCTGGAGGCCGCCTTCGACCAGGCCGCCGTGGTGCGGCGGATGAAGCGGCGCGACTCGGCGGTCAAGCGAGCGCTGCTCGACCAGACGCTCGTGTCCGGGGTCGGGAACATCTACGCCGACGAGGCGCTGTGGCGGGCGCAGGTCCACGGCGAGCGGCTCTCGTCCACGTTGACCAAGCCCACCCTGTCCCGCGTCCTCGACCACGCGCGCGAGGTCATGCTCGAGGCCCTCGGCCAGGGCGGCACGAGCTTCGATGCCCTCTACGTCAACGTCAACGGCGCCTCCGGCTACTTCGACCGGTCGCTGCACGCCTACGGCCAGGAGGGCCGGCCGTGCGCGCGCTGTGGCACGCCGATCCGGCGCGAGGCGTTCATGAGCCGCTCGTCCTACTCCTGCCCCCACTGCCAGCCACGGCCCCGCACCCGACCCGCCAGGACCTCCTGAGGCACGGCGCTGTCCAAGGACCGACACGCGCGGCGCGGGCACCTGACACGGGGCCCCGGCAGTTGTATTACTAAGGGGAGGTGATGTAGATGGACGAGATGGGTCCGGTCAAGGCAACCATCTGGGTGCACGGACGTGTCCAGGGCTGTGGGTTCCGCTGGTGGACCAGGGCGCGGGCGCTCGAGCTCGGTCTGGTCGGGCACGCGCGCAACGCCGATGACGGCCGGGTGGAGATCGTCGCGCAGGGTGAGGCCGAGCAGATCCGCCAGCTCGTGAGCCTGCTCGAGGAGCGCCCCTCGCAACACCTGCGGCCGGGTGAGGTCAAGGACTGCGTGGCGACGTGGGGACCGGCCCGAGACGGGCTCGCAGGGTTCGTCGAGAAGTAGCCAGCCGAGCCCCGCCGGCGCTCGCGGGGTGCGTGCGCGGGATTGACCGCGGGGTGGCCGGGCTGCCACCCTGAGAGATGCCCGTTCCGGGCGACGCGGCGCGCCAGACCCCCGCGCCCGCGGTAAGGAGTCGACATGGCCAAGGCCCTGGTGGGCTATCGCCCGCAGCACGACCCGCGACTGATGCTCGAGGCCCTGGAGCTGCGGCGGCGGGTCGCGGACCTGGAGCACCTGGTCGACCGGTTGCAGCGCGACAACGACCGGCTCAAGGACCAGCTCGTCGAGGATCTGAGACAGCACGACGTGGTCGGCGCAGGGGCACCTACGATCGCTGGGTGAGCTCACCCGACGACGCCCCGCCGGCCGAGCTGCTGCGCCTGCGCGCCAGCATCGACAACATCGACGCCGCGCTCGTGCACCTGCTCGCGGAGCGCTTCAAGTGCACCCAGCAGGTGGGCCGGCTCAAGGCCAAGGAAGGTATGCCGCCCGCGGACCCCGCGCGCGAGGAGCGCCAGATCGCCCGGTTGCGTTCGCTGGCCGACGAGGCCGGGCTCGACCCGAGGTTCGCCGAGAAGTTCCTGAACTTCGTCATCGCCGAGGTGATCCACCACCACGAGGCCATCGCCCGCGACTGAGCCGGCGATCCGCGGCACGAAGGGCTGCCACGCGACATGCCTCTGGCGTCACTCTGGTCACAGGAGTCACAGGCAACGCAGGCCGCCCCGAGGTGCGCCGACGGCGCGCTCCCCGCGGGTAGGGTGGCCCCCGATCCGCCCGCCGCACCGAGGAGTCCGCCCGCTCGTGTACCTCAAGAGCCTGACCCTGAAGGGCTTCAAGTCCTTCGCCTCGGCCACCAGCATGCGGCTGGAGCCCGGCATCACCTGCGTCGTCGGCCCCAACGGCTCCGGCAAGTCCAACGTGGTCGACGCCCTCGCCTGGGTCATGGGCGAGCAGGGCGCCAAGAGCCTGCGCGGCGGCAAGATGGAGGACGTCATCTTCGCCGGCACCACGAACCGTGCGCCGCTCGGCCGCGCCGAGGTCGCGCTCACCATCGACAACAGCGACGGCGCCCTGCCGATCGACTACGCCGAGGTGACGATCAGCCGGCTGATGTTCCGCTCCGGCC
>JAICSZ010000507.1 GCA_025936615.1 Pedococcus sp.
CGGACAAGGTCGGTCAGAGGCGCGTCCGGCTCGAGGACGACCTGCGGGGAGCCGGGTCGCGTGTGCTGGACGTACCTCGCCAGCGTGAGCGCGCCACCGCCGACGTGGGTCACCGCCAGCCGTCCCGGTGGCAGGGCGTCCACCACCGCTGCCAGCTGCTGGACGTAGCCGAACACCAGCAGCTCCGGGTCGTCGAGGACGACGTAGGACTGCGGGTACCCGTCCAGGAGCAGCGTGTGGCCGCCGAAGTCGTCGGCCTCGACCGACAGCTGGCTCATGGGGACGGCGCTCAGGGGCGCACGAGGGACTTGATGGCCCGGCGCTCGTCCATCGCGGCATAGGCCTCGGCCACCTCGGTCAGCGGCAGCTCGAGGTCGAAGACCAGTCCCGGGTTGATCGCTCCGGACAGGACGTCGTCCCTCAGCTGGGGCAGGTACTGCCGCGCGGGCGCCACGCCACCGGACACCCCGACGTTGCGCACGAACATGTCCCGCACCGGGTAGTCGACCTCGTGCGGCACGCCGACGTAGCCCACCGTCGCCCCCGGGCGGGCGACGGCGATGGCAGTCTGCATCGAGTCGTTGGTGCCGACGCACTCCAGCACCGCGTCGGCACCGACCCCCTCGGTGAGCCCGTGGACCGCGGCGACCGCCTGCTCGCCACGCACCTCCACCACGTCCGTGGCGCCAAAGGCCCTTGCCACCTCCTGTCGCGGCTGGTGACGGGACATGGTGATGATCCGCTCCGCGCCCATCCGTGCCGCTGCGAGGACTCCGCACAGCCCGACGGCCCCATCACCCACCACGACAACCGTGTCGCCCTCGCGGACCCTGGCCGACAGGGCCGCGTGCCACCCCGTGCCCATCACGTCGGAGAGCGCCAGCAGAGAGGGCACCTGGTCCTTGTCGGGCGCCTCGCGGGTCGAGACGAGCGTCCCGTCGGCAAGGGGCGCGCGGACGTACTCGCCCTGCCCGGCGTCGACCATGATCCCGTCCCGGTCCGGGCCGCCCCAGAACCCGCCCCGCACGCACGACGTCTGCAGCCCGACCCGGCAGTGCACGCAGGTGTTGTCCGAGTACTTGAACGGCGCGATCACGAAGTCCCCCGGCTTCAGGCTGCGCACCTCGCTGCCCACCTCCTCGACGACCCCGACGAACTCGTGGCCGATCACCGTCGGCTCCGACACCTCGTTGATCCCGCGGTACGGCCACAGGTCGCTGCCGCACACGCAGGCCGCCGTGACCCGGACCAGTGCGTCAGTCGGCTGGTGGATCTCGGGGTCGGGCACCTCCTCGAGGCGGATGTCCTTGGGTGCGTTGAGGACCGTGGCGAGCATGGGTCCCAGCCTGCCAGACCCGCAACGTCTGCGATCTCGCCCCGCTGGTGGGCAACTTCGCAGACGCAACGAGCCACGCGGCATACCCTCGCCGCATGCGCTTCGGCATCACGATCCTTCCCGAGCACCGGTGGTCCGTCGCCGCGCCCTTGTGGCGCCGGGCGGAGGAGCTGGGGTTCGACCACGCGTGGACCTACGACCACCTGGTCTGGGCGGGGCTGCCGGACTCGCCGTGGTTCGGTGCGCTGCCCACGCTGACCGCGGCGGCCGGCGTCACGGACCGGATCAGGCTCGGCACCTTCGTGAGCTCGCCGAACTACCGGCACCCCTACGCCTTC
>JAICSZ010000104.1 GCA_025936615.1 Pedococcus sp.
CTGACCGTCGCCGGTCACGACCCACTTCGTCGAGGTCAGCTCACTGAGCCCCATCGGACCGCGCGCGTGCATCTTCTGGGTCGAGATCCCGATCTCCGCGCCGAACCCGAACTCTCCCCCGTCGGTGAACCGGGTCGAGGCGTTGACCATCACCGCGGCGGCGTCGACCTCGGCGGTGAACCGGCGGGCCGCCGCCCGGTCCTCGGTGACGATCGCCTCGGTGTGGCCCGATCCATGGTCGCGGATGTGCTCGAGCGCGGCGTCGAGGTCGGGCACCACCTTCACGGCCATCTCGAGCGCGAGGTACTCGGTGTCCCAGTCCTCCTCGGTCGCCGCGGCGTGCGGCACCCCAGCAGCCTCGGCCGCCGCGCCCGACGCGTCGTCGGTGTGCAGGGCGACGCCGGCGCCGGACAGCTCGGCCAGCACCTTGGGCAGGAAGTCTGCTGCCACGGACTCGTGGACCAGCAGCGACTCGGCGGCGTTGCACACGCTGGGCCGGTGGATCTTGGCGTTGACCGCGATCGCGAGCGCCTTGTCGAGGTCGGCCGCCGCGTCGACGTAGACGTGCACGTTGCCGACCCCGGTCTCGATCACCGGCACGGTCGACTCGGTCACGACGGTCTGGATCAACCCGGCACCACCGCGCGGGATGATCAGGTCGACGAGGCCGCGGGCGGTGAGCAGCGCGCGCACCGCGTCGCGCCCACCCTCGAGCAGCGTGACCGCGTCGGCAGGCAGGCCCCGGGCCTCCAACGCTGCGCGCATCACCCGGACCAGGGCGCGGTTGGTGGACTCGGCCGCCGAACCGCCGCGCAGGATGACCGCGTTGCCGCTCTTGAGCCCGAGCCCCGCGGCGTCGACCGTGACGTTCGGCCGCGCCTCGTAGACCATCCCCACGACGCCCATCGGCACCCTCACCTGACGGATCTGCAGCCCGTTCGCGAGCGTCGAGCCGCGGACCACCTCACCCACGGGGTCGGGCAGGCCGGCCACGTCGCGCAGCGCCTGGGCGGAAGCGGCGACCCGCTGCGCGTCGAGGGTGAGGCGGTCGAGGAGACCACCCGGCATACCCTCGTCGCGGCCACGCTGGAGGTCCTGCGCGTTGGCCGCCACCACCTCCTCGGCAGCCGCGTCCAGCGCGTCGGCCATCGAGCGCAGCGCGGCGTCCTTCTCGGCTCGGCTGAGCAGCGCGAGGCGCCGCGACGCCACCCGGGCGGCACGGGCTGCGCTCGCCACCTGCTCGACGGCTGCGGAGTCGATCTCGGCCATGGCACAAGGGTATGCCGCCGTCCCCGGCGCCCCGGCGCCCCGTCCAGTCCGCGACCCGGCCCTCACTGGCCACCGCACGGCCCCCTCCCGTCCCTAGAAGGGCGGCAACAACTCCGGCCCTCATGGGCCGGCGTGCGCCAGGCGCTGGGAAAGGCGGCAACAACTCCACCTCTCGGGGCACCAGCGCGTGCCGACACGCCACGCGGCGACCCTCCCCCCGGCTGGTTGAATGGCGAGGTGAGCATCCTGTCCATCCAGTCCACCGTCGCCTACGGCCACGTGGGCAACTCGGCCGCTGTCTTCCCGCTGCAACGGCTGGGGGTCGAGGTGTGGCCGGTCGCCACGGTGGTCTTCTCCAACCACACCGGGTATGGCGAGTGGCGCGGACCGCTGCTGCCCGCCGATGACGTGCGCGCGGTCATCCGGGGCGTCGAGGAGCGCGGTGCGTTCCCGGGCATCGACGCGGTGCTGTCCGGCTACCAGGGCGGGGAGGACATCGGCGACGTCATCCTCGATGCGGTCGCGCGGGTCAAGGCGGCCAACCCGGCGGCGGTGTACACGTGCGACCCGGTCATGGGCAACGCCAAGTCGGGCTGCTTCGTCCACCCGGCGATCCCCGTGCTGCTGCGCGAGAAGGTCGTCCCGAGGGCTGACATCATCACGCCGAACCAGTTCGAGCTCGGCTTCCTCACCGGCACCGAGCCGCGGACGGCGGAGGAGACGCTGGCCTCCGTCGACCTCACCCGCGAGATGGGGCCGTCCACGGTGCTCGTCACGAGTGTCGAGCGACCCGACGCGCCGGAGGACACGGTCGAGATGATGGCGGTCACCGGCGACGGTGCGTGGATCGTCCAGACGCCTCGGCTGCCGTTGAAGGCCAACGGGTCCGGTGACGTGACCGCCGCGCTGTTCACGGCGCACCTGCTCTCCACCGGCCAGCCGGAGGTGGCGCTGGCGCGCACTGCCAGCAGTGTGTTCGACCTCCTGCAGACCACCCTCGACTCCGGCGAGCGCGAGCTGCAGCTCGTCCAGTCCCAGGAGGCGATCGCGAACCCGCAGATGCAGTTCGAGGTCAGCCGGCTGCGCTGAGGCCGTGCCGGCCATGCCCCTGCGTCGAGTCTTTGATGGATTCGCGTCACCAGGACGTCGCGGATCCATCAGAGACTCGCGTCAGGGCGGGGCGCTCCGCCTGGTCAGCCTCGCGCTGGCGGCGCTGGCGGCGCTGTCGGTGCTCGTCGCCGGTTGCAGCTCCACGTCGGCACGACCGCCGCAGCCCGCACGGACCGGTCAGCCGTTCGACGCCTACCGGCTGGCCCAGGGCGGGCAGGAGCTCGTCGTGCTCTTCTGGGGCGCTCCCGACGAGCCCGGGCCCTGCGGCGTCGACTACCCCGCAGAGGCGAGCGAGACCAGTGATCGGGTCTACGTCCGGGTGCGGGCGCTCCCCCACCACCAGGGTGCGGCACCGGTCGCCTGCCCGGCGATCGCCCAGCGCCGGACGGCGACCGTGCGGCTCGAGGCACCACTGGGCGCCCGGGCCGTGGTCGACGGCACGACCGGCGACATGCTCACCCAGCCCAGCCCCACCACCAGCTGACCAGCCCGAGAGCGCGGTGCGACGGTGCGCCTAGAGCAACGCCAGGTCGTCGCGGTGGACGACCTCGCGCTCGTACTCACGGCCCAGCTCGCGGGCCAGGTCGTGAGTGGACCGGCCGAGCATGCCGGGCAGCTCGGCGGAGGTGTAGTTCACCAGGCCACGCGCGATGACGGTGCCGTCCGCCGCGCACAGGTCGACGGGGTCGCCGTCGACGAACGTGCCCTCCACGGCGGAGATCCCCGCCGGCAGCAGCGACTTCCGCCGCTCGGTCACCGCGCGGACCGCGCCGGGGTCCAGGACGAGCCGTCCCCGCGGCGTGGTGGCGTGCGCGATCCACAGCTTGCGCGACGCCTTGCGAGTCCCGGTCGGGACGAACACGGTGCCGACGTCCTGCCCGTCGAGGGCCTGCTCGAGCTGTCCGGCGCTGGTGAGCACCGTGGCGATGCCGGCGGAGTTGGCGATCGAGGCCGCCTCCACCTTGGTGACCATGCCGCCGCTGCCGATGCCCGACCCGGTGCCGCCGATGGACAGGTTCTCGAGCCCGGCGCCGCCGACGACCACCGGCACGCGCCGCGTGCCCGCCCGCGACGGCGGACCGTCGTAGAGCGCGTCCACGTCGGTGAGGAGCAGGAGCCCGTCGGCACGCACCAGGTGCGCCACGAGCGAGGCGAGCCGGTCGTTGTCGCCGAACCGGATCTCCTGCGTGGCGACCGTGTCGTTCTCGTTGACGATGGGGACGATGCCCAGCTCGAGCAGCCGGTCCAGGGTGCGCCGGGCGTTGGTGTAGTGCGAGCGCCGGGTCACGTCGTCGGCGGTGAGCAACACCTGCCCGACAGTGAGCCCGTGGGCGCCGAAGGCGCGTTGGTATGCCGCGACGAGGGCTCCCTGCCCGACGCTGGCCGCCGCCTGCTGGGTGGCGAGGTCGAGAGGTCGGCGGGCCAGCCCGAGCGGTGCGATCCCGGCGGCGATCGCACCGGAGGACACGAGGACGACGTGCTGGCCGGCAAGCCGTCGCTTCGCGAGCGCGTCAACGATCGCCACCAGTCGCGCCTCGTCCAGGCTGCCGCCGGTGGCGTCGGTCAACGACGACGAGCCCACCTTGACCACGAGCCGCCTGGCCCCGGCCACCTCACGACGGCGCTCGCTGGCGCTCACGCCTCGTCGTCCCCCGTGTCGCCCCCGAGCCCGTCGTCCTCCTCACGGGCCGTGGCCCAGTGCCCGGCACGACGCTCGGCGGCCAGCTCGTCTCGGGCCGCGGACTTCGCAGCCCGCCGCGCGGCATACTCCTCGCGCTTGTCACCACGCGTGGGCCGCGCGGCGTCCTCCAGGCGCAGGTCGGTGCCCCGGGCACCGAGCAGCTCAGCGCCGGCAGCCATGGTCGGCTCCCAGTCGAAGACCACGGCGTCGTCCTTCGGGCCGATCAGGACGGTCGCCCCGGCCACGGCGCCCGCCTTGAAGAGCGCGTCCTCGACTCCGGCGCGGCCGAGCCGGTCGGCGAGGTAGCCGACCGCCTCGTCGTTGGAGAAGTCGGTCTGGCGGACCCACCGGGTGGGCCGCTCGCCCTCGATCCGGAACACCTCACCATCGGGTGTGTCCTCACGCACCACGCGGAACCCGCTGTCGTCGACGGCCTTGGGGCGCAGCACGACCCGCTGCGGGACGGCTGTCTGCGCCTCGAGCTCGGCTCGGGCGGTGGCCACGTGCCGAGCCATCGCGAAGGTCAGCTCGCGCAGCCCGGTGTGGGCCACCGCGGACACGACGAACACCTCGACGCCGTGGGCCGTCTCGAGGTCGGGCTTGACCATCTCGGCGAGCTCGAGCGCCTCGGGCACGTCGGCCTTGTTGAGCACCACGATGCGGGTCCGCTCCGAGAGCGGCCGGCCACCGAGCGTCTCGTCGGGCACGTACTGTGCCAGCTCCTGCTCGATCACCTCGAGGTCGGTCAGCGGGTCGCGCCCCGGCTCCAGCGTGGCGCAGTCGACGACGTGCACGAGCACGGAGCACCGCTCGACGTGCCGCAGGAACTCCAGGCCCAGGCCCTTGCCCTGGGCGGCGCCGGGGATCAGCCCGGGCACGTCGGCGATGGTGAACCGCTGGTCGCCGGCCTGGACCACGCCGAGGTTGGGGACGAGCGTGGTGAAGGGGTAGTCGGCGATCTTGGGCTTGGCCGCCGACAGGACCGAGACCAACGAGGACTTGCCGGCGGACGGGAAGCCGATGAGGGCGACGTCGGCGAGCGACTTGAGCTCGAGCAACACGTCGAGTCCCTCGCCGGGCTCGCCGAGCAGCGCGAAGCCGGGCGCCTTGCGGCGGGCCGACGCCAGCGCCTTGTTCCCCAGTCCCCCACGGCCGCCACGGGCAGCCACGAACTCGGCCGACGGCCCCACCAGGTCGGCCAGCACCTCGCCCGACCCGTCCTTGACGACGGTGCCCTCGGGCACGGGCAGCACCAGGTCGTCGCCGTCCGCGCCGTTGCGCTCGTCCCCCGCCCCCGGCTTGCCGTTGGTGGCCCTGCGGTGCGGGTGGTGGTGGTAGTCCAGCAGCGTGGTGGCCTGCGGGTCCACCCGCAGGATGACCGAGCCGCCACGGCCGCCGTTGCCCCCGTCGGGGCCGCCGAGCGGCTTGAACTTCTCGCGCTTGACGGAGGCGACCCCGTGCCCGCCGTCGCCGGCAGCGACGTGCAGCACGACGCGGTCGACGAACGTGGTCATGGTGTCAGCTCTCTGGGGTCTGGGGCTCGCTTGCGTCTGCGGGCTTGCCCCGCTGGTGGGCAACTCCGCAGACGCAAGCAGTGTAGGTGGGGGACGCGCGGAGGGGGCGGGCCCGGCTCAGGCCCGCCCCCTCGCGAGGTTCGGTTGCCGCGGGCGCCAGCCACGCGGCATACGAGTCACTCCGCGGCGGCGGTCTCCGCCGGGACCACGTTGACGACCCTGCGGCGGCGCTTGGTGCCGAACTCGACGTTGCCCGCGACCAGCGCGAACAGCGTGTCGTCGTTGCCGCGGCCGACGCCGTCACCGGGGTGGAAGTGCGTGCCGCGCTGGCGGACCAGGATCTCGCCCGCGTTGACGAGCTGGCCGCCGAAGCGCTTCACGCCGAGGAACTGTGCGTTCGAGTCGCGACCGTTGCGGGTCGAGGACGCACCCTTCTTGTGTGCCATGTCAGTACCTCTTCAGTCTCGTGGCGCTCAGGCGTCGATCGCGGTGATCTTGACCTGGGTCAGGTGCTGGCGGTGGCCCTGACGCTTGCGGTAGCCGGTCTTGTTCTTGTACTTCATGATCGTGATCTTGGGCCCCTTGGCGGGCTTCACGACCTCGGCCTTGACGGTGACCTTGGCGAGCTTGTCGGAGTCGCTGGTCACGGTCGAGCCGTCGACCACGAGGAGGGGGGTCAGCGCAATGCTGTCGCCGGCCTTGCCGGAGACCTTGTCGATGATGAGCACATCACCGACGGAGACCTTCTCCTGACGGCCACCTGCGCGAACGATCGCGTACACGGGTAACTCTCTTTCGTACAACGGGGGCACGCGCTCTCTGTCTGGACCGGCCGACAGCGACCCGTTCTGTTGATCGAACACAGCGACGGACGTCGGACGGTGGGCGCACCAAAGGTGAAGATTACCGGCTGGGCACCTCCCGGAACAAACCGGCGCCCTGCGCACGTCGCCGCAGGTCACCACGCCGGTATGCCGCGGGGCTCAGGAGGCGCCCGAGGTCGCCTCCACGGGGGCCTCGCTGGTCGGCTGGGTGGGCGCCTCCTCGCCGCCGTGCCGCGGTGGTCCCGCGGGTGCCACCACCCGGCCGCGCTTGCGGCGGCGTGGGGTGCGGGCCGGCTCGGCCACGGGCTGCGGGTCGGCCTCCACGGCTGGCTCGGGCTCGACGGCTGGCTCGGCCTCGACGGCTGCAGGCACCTGGTCCAGTGACTCGTGGTCAAGCGACTCCAGGTCCGGCAACCCGTGGTCCTCGGCGACCGGCTCGTCCTGGCTGAGCGGGGTGTCGAACTCGAGGTCCGCCTCGTCGTGCGGCTCCCCGGAGGACTTCAGGGCGGCGGCGTGCGCGGCTGCCGCGATCTGGGCCGGCGTGGGGCCGGAGTGGACCGGAGCCGGCTGCGGCTCGGACTGGGCACCTCGACCACGGCGACCCCGGCCGGCCGAACGCGGCTGGCTGGAGCCGTTGTCGCCGGACCCCTTCTCGACGGGGTCGGCGTGCACGATGATGCCGCGCCCGCCGCAGTGCTCGCAGGTCTCGGAGAACACCTCGATCAGGCCAGAGCCGACCCGCTTGCGGGTCATCTGGACCAGGCCGAGCGAGGTCACCTCGGCGACCTGGTGCTTGGTGCGGTCCCGGCCAAGGCACTCGAGGAGTCGCCGCACCACGAGGTCGCGGTTGGACTCGAGCACCATGTCGATGAAGTCGATGACGATGATGCCGCCGATGTCGCGCAGCCGGAGCTGGCGGACGATCTCCTCGGCCGCCTCGATGTTGTTC
>JAICSZ010000509.1 GCA_025936615.1 Pedococcus sp.
AGATCGACAAGTCCTTCGTGCTGGGCATGTCGACCAGCCAGGGGGAGTCGTTCATCGCCCGGTCGATCATCGAGCTGGCGCACAACCTGGGCCTGCGGGTGGTCGCCGAGGGCGTCGAGGACGAGCTGACCCGCAACCTGCTGGCCGAGATGGGCTGCGACAAGCTCCAGGGCTTCCTGGTCAGCCGGCCGCTGCCCGACGAGCGGCTCGAGAGCTGGCTGCTGGCGCGCACCGGTGTCCGCTCCGCCGCACCGGGTGCCACGCACCGGCGGCTGTTCGTCCGGACCTGAAGAAGGACCTCCGTGCCCCCTCACCCGCTCGCAGGCTCGCGGCGGGCCCCTGCAAGGAGACCGGCCGCTGTCGGGTACAGTTCTGGTCGCCCAGTCGGCACGCCCCTTTAGCTCAGTCGGCAGAGCGTCTCCATGGTAAGGAGAAGGTCTACGGTTCGATTCCGTAAAGGGGCTCTGGACAGCACTCACGGCGGTGTAGCTCAGCCAGGCAGAGCAAGCGGCTCATAATCGCTGTGTCACCGGTTCAAATCCGGTCACCGCTACCCCACGGACCCCCTCGGGGGTCCGTCGTCGTGTCGGCAACCCCGCCGGCACGCGGACCGCTCGACGGTCCGAACGACAAGGCTAGGAGCACACCGTGGCAGCCACCGACATCCGTCCGAAGATCACCCTGGCCTGCCAGGAGTGCAAGAACCGCAACTACATCACCCGCAAGAACCGGCGCAACGACCCCGACCGGCTCGAGCTGATGAAGTACTGCCCCAAGGACCGCAGGCACACGCTGCACCGCGAGACCCGCTGACGCAGCGCAGTTCGTAGCGGAGAGGGCGGGAGCATGGCGCTGGACCCAGGACTGGTCGGGCGCAGCTACCCGCCCTCTGCCGTCTACGAGGTGGGTCGCGCCAAGATCGCCGAGTTCGCCGCCGCGATCGGCGACCCCGACCCGCTGTACCGGGACGCCGAGGCCGCCCGCGCCGCCGGCCACCCCGACGTGATCGCGCCGCCGACGTTCGCCATCGTGGTCAGCCTCGAGGCCGCCACCGGCGTGCTCGACGACCCCGAGGTCGGCATCGACTACAGCCGGGTCGTGCACGGCGAGCAGCGCTTCGCCCACCACCGCCCGATCCGGGCCGGCGACCGCCTGGTGGCGACGACGACGATCGAGAACGCCCGCACCGTGGCCGGCAACGACATGCTGACGACGCGGGTGGACCTCGCCACCGAGGACGGCGAGCCGGTGTGCACCGCCACCTCGATGCTCGTCGCGCGGGGGGCCTGAGTGGACCGGGGCGCGACCGTCGAGGTGGGCACCGAGCTGCCCGAGCAGACCTACCGCGTCACCCGCGCCGACCTGGTCCGCTACGCCGGCGCCTCCGGCGACTTCAACCCGATCCACTGGAACGAGCGCGTGGCGACGTCGGTCGGGCTGCCCGACGTCATCGCCCACGGCATGTTCACCATGGCGCTGGCCGGACGCGCGGTCACCGCCTGGACCGGCGACCCCGCCGCGCTGGTCGAGTACCAGGTGCGGTTCGGTCGGCCCGTCGTCGTCCCGGACGACGACGCCGGCGCCGAGGTCACCGTGCGCGGCACGGTCGGCGCCGTCCTGGAGGACG
>JAICSZ010000361.1 GCA_025936615.1 Pedococcus sp.
CAAGCGATGACGTATGCCGCGCGGCTGGGCCGCGCGCGGCACCACCCTTTCGTGGTGTTTCAGCCACAACCACGAGCGCCCTGTGCCACCATCGCTGCGCGATTCGCGGCAACACCGGCCGACACACCAGCGCCTACCCCGAGTACGACCGGCCCGGACGGTTCGTCGCAACCAGCCCCGACGACGGCGAGGCGTTCCTGCGCCAGGTCCGCGAGCGCGCCGAGAAGCGCACCGATCACCCCGAGCCCGAGGACGAGGCGCCCGCCACCTGACCCGCCCGTGACGGGGTGTACGTGCTGGGCCAGTGAAGCCCGTCCAGCATCCCTGACCAATCCTGCGCCGCAGTTGCCGCAGCGCGCCCATCGCGGGACAGTGGGTGCGGACGACTCGCCGGACTGGTGCCGTCGTCGCCCAACTCGGCGATCTCGCCCCTCAGCCCACCACGGAACGAGGAGGCCCGGATGACGACAGCCCGAGACATCATGAACAGCGGTGCGACCTGCATCGGTGAGGAGCAGACGCTCGCGGAGGCCGCGCAGATGATGCGCGACATGAACGTCGGCTCACTACCGATCTGCGGCAACGACAAGAAGCTGCACGGGATCATCACCGACCGCGACATCGTCATCAAGTGCCTCGCCGAGGGCAAGGACCCGATGACCTGCACGGCAGGGGAGCTCGCCCAGGGCAAGGTGGCCTACGTCGAGGCGGACACCGACATGGACGCCATCGTCGACCTCATGGGCAACGAGCAGGTCAAGCGAATGCCGGTGATGGAGGACCACCAGCTCGTCGGCATGATCAGCGAGTCGGACCTCGCCAAGCACCTCGACGACCAGCACCTCAGCGCGTTCGTGGAGCGAGTCTTCGCGCGTCGCTGAGCCGGCTCAGGTGCTCGCCTCGCGCAGCGCGGCGAGCACCTTGGCGTCGATGCCGTCCGGGCTCAGCCGCGTCTCGTAGTTCTCGGCCGACGCCCAGGTGGCGAGCGCCACGGACGGTGACCCCGCGGCATACCCGAGCGAGGCGAGGCGAGCGGCCACCTCCGTGGCCAGCTCCCCCTCCAGGGGCTGGACGTCGGTCGGTGTCCCGAACATGAGGTCGTTCAGCCGCACCAGCCGGGCGAGCTCCTGTGGGGCGACGGGATGGTCGTCCACGCGCACGTCGGCGAGCACCCCGGACTGGTCGTAGCCAGCCGACGGCTCGACGGCGTAGAGGGCGGCTCCCTGGCGGCCGCGCGAGTCGCCGCCTGCCGCGTCACCGGCGAGCAGCGCTGCGAGAAGCCGGTCGACCAGGGGCGATCCGGCGGACCGCAGCCAGGTCTCCTCCATGGCTTCGACCACCTGAGGGCCGACGAGGATGTTGCCCTGGATGGCGTACCCACCGCTCTGGTCGCGTCCGCTTGTCCCGCCGGCCCAGGGCAGGCACGCCTCTCCCGTCGAGGTCGCCTGGGAGTCGACGCCGACCACGCCGAGCTGGCGGTGCTCGCGCTCCGGGTCCGGGTCATGGCATGCCTGGACAGCAGCAGCCGCATCCTGCCCAGCCTCGAGGGCGGCGAGTGCGGTGTCGCGGTATGCCACCCGCGCCAGCGCTTGGGTTGCCACAGCACCCACCCCGAGACGGGCCGCGGGGACCACCGACCCCACGAAGGGGAACTTGCTGGCCACGGCCACGCCGAAGGCCTCGCCAGCCTGGCCGACGATCGAGAAGGTCACGCCCCGACCGTAGCCGCGATCACGCGCCAGGGGTGGAGATCGGGTCGAGGCTGGGCCACGCGGCATACCGTGGCCTGGTGGCGACCACGATCGAAGCGGTGATGGGCGACATCACCACCCAACGGGTCGATGCCATCGTCAACGCCGCCAACTCCTCGCTGCTCGGCGGTGGTGGAGTCGACGGCGCGATCCACGCAGCCGCCGGACCGCTACTGCTCGAGGAGTGCCGGCGGCTGCGCGACACGACGCACCAGAACGGGCTCCACGTGGGCGACGCGGTCGCAACGGGCGCCGGGCACCTGCCCGCCCGATGGGTCATCCACACGGTCGGCCCGAACCGGCACCGCGGGCAGACCGATCCGGCCCTGCTCGCCTCGTGCTTCACCCGCAGCCTCGCCGTCGCGCGGGAGCTGGGAGCGCTCAGCGTGGCGTTCCCTGCGGTGAGTGCAGGGCTCTACGGCTGGGCCGGGGACCAGGTGGCCGCCGTGGCCGCGGATGCCGTGCGCCAGGACGTGGCGGCGCGAGCGGGCATCGACCTGGTCCGGTTCGTGCTCTTCAGCAAGCGGTTGCTCGATGCCTTCCAGGAGGCCCTGGCCGAGTAGCGGCCCGAAGGCTCAAGCCCCTTGGCTGAGCGACTCGTGCTCCCCTGCCGTGGCCGACTCGATGAGCTGGCCGATCACCTCGGCGGTGTGCGCGCCGGACAGTCCCACGCGCCGGTTCGCCATGAAGAACGGCACCCCGGTGATCCCGATGTCCTCTGCGGCCGCCTCGTCCTCGCGCACCTGCTCGGCGAAGTCGTCGCCGGCGAGCACCGAGGCCAGCTGCTGGCCGTCGAGGCCTGCCTCGCCACCGAGGCGCTGCAGCGTCTCTATGTCGTCGACCGGCTTGCCCTCGCTGAAGTGGGCGCTGAAGAGCCGTTCGAGGACTGCCGCCTGGAGGGCCGGCCCACCCTGGGCCAGCCCGAGCGCGACCATCCGGTGGGCGTCGAAGGAGTTTGCCCGGATCTGCCGGTCCACATCGATGTCGACACCGTCCGGGCGGCCGATCGTGGCTGGGCGCTCGGCGATCTCCCGGGCGCCGTCCAGGTCGGTGCCGTAGCGGTCGGCGAGCCACTGCAGGACCGTGGTTCCGTCACCACGCGGGACGTTCGGGTCGAGCTCGTAGGCGTGGTACGTGACGGCCACGTCGGCCGGGTGCGCGCTCTCTGCAACCGCCTGCTCGAGCCGTCGCTTCCCGATGTAGCACCACGGGCAGACCACGTCCGCCCAGACATCGATCTGCACCTGCGCCATGCTCCCCATCCTCACACGCTTGGCAACCCCCGACGTGGGCCGCGGATCCCTGACCCCGCACGGTGACGCCCGCGGCCGCACCACGCCACGCGGCATACCCGCTGGTCAGCGGCACCAAACGACGCAGGCCCCCTCCCGCGGGGCGGCGGGAGGGGGCCTGCGTCAAAGGGCGCGCTGCTGGCGGTCAGGGGCGCCCGTAGG
>JAICSZ010000475.1 GCA_025936615.1 Pedococcus sp.
CGTCACCAAGCCGATCACCGGCGCGGGGGAGCGGGCGCCGGAGGTGGCCAAGGCATACGTCTCGGCGCTGCGCGACCTGCTGCGGGCGCTGGGGGTCTCGGACGTGAAGATGGAGCAGGGCTCGATGCGCTGCGACGCCAACGTGTCACTGCGCCCGCGCGCCGCCGAGGGCGAGTCCCAGGACGACGTGCCGCTCGGCACCCGCACCGAGACCAAGAACGTCAACTCGCTGCGCTCGGTCGAGCGGGCGGTCCGCTACGAGATCACGCGGCACGCGGCGGTCCTCGACAGCGGTGCGAAGGTGACCCAGGAGACCCGGCACTGGCACGAGGACACCGGCGTGACCACCAGTGGCCGCGAGAAGTCCGACGCGGACGACTACCGGTACTTCCCCGAGCCCGACCTGGTGCCCGTGGCGCCACCGCCGGAGGTCGTCGAGCGGCTGCGCGGCACCCTGCCGGAGCCGCCCGCGCAGCGCCGCAAGCGGCTCCAGTCCGACTGGGGCTACAGCGATCTCGAGATGCGCGACGTCGTCAACGCGGGGCTCGTGGAGCTCATCGAGGAGACCGTCACCTCCGGCGCGAGCCCGGCCGGCGCGCGCAAGTGGTGGACCGGCGAGGTGGCGCGTCGTGCCAACGCCGAGGGCCAGGACGTCGTGACGTATGCCGCGGGGCTGGGTGTGCGCCCGGCCCACGTGGCCGAGCTCGAGGGCCTGGTGAGGGACGGGCGGCTCAACGACTCACTGGCGCGCCAGGTCTGGCAGGGCGTGCTCGACGGCGAGGGCTCCCCGACCGAGGTCGCGGACGCCCGTGACCTCCAGCTCGACCAGGACAGCGGCGCGCTCGAGGCCGCCGTCGACAAGGTCGTCGAGGCGAACCCCGAGGTGGCCCAGAAGATCCGCGACGGCAAGGTGCAGGCAGCAGGAGCGCTCATCGGCCAGGTGATGAAGGAGATGAAGGGTCAGGCCGACGCCGGCCGGGCCCGGGAGCTCATCCTCGCCAAGCTCACCACCAGCTGATCCCCGTCGCTATCTCATGATTTGCATGAGTGAGCGACGCCACGTGTCTAGCGGCGGCCGCCGCCGAGGAGCCCACCCAGCACGTCGCTGATGATCGAGCCGGTGTTCACGCCACCCCCGCCGCTCTGGGCGCCCTGCGTCGCGCCGCCCAGCACCTGGCCGAGGATGCCGCCGAGCCCGCCGCTCGCGGCCCCGCCCGCCGGTGCCTGGGCGCCACCTGGCGCCTGGGCGCCGCCGCCGAAGACCTGCTTGGCCAGCCACGACAGGACGATGGGGGCGAGGATCGGCAGGAGCTTGGAGACCAGGCCCTTCGTGACGCCGCCGCCGAGCCCGCCGAGCTGGTTGACCACCTGCTCCTTGCTGTCGCCGAAGATGTGCTGAGTGATCTGTGCGCCGTCTGCGGTGTCGACCTTGGAGAGGTCCACCCCGCCGTCCACCAGGGAGCCGTCGTGCTGGCCGAGGGCCTCCTGGAGGGATGCGGCGCCGGCCGGGTCTGCGGCGTTGGCCTGCAGCCCGCCGAGCAGTGCCGGCAGTGCGGCGCGGGCCGCCTGCTCCACCTCGGCCGGGTCGGAGCCCACCTGCTGGGCGAGCTGGCCGAGGTCGACCGAGGACAGGATCTCGTCCACTGCGGACATGGGTGCCCCTCTCTGTGCTGGTCGACCGCCGTGGTCGCCACGGTCAACGTACCGCCGGACCAGCAGGTGGGCAGGCGCGCAGCCCGGTCCGTGCCGGCCGGTGGGCCCTCACCGTGCGTCCCGACCCGCGACCAGTCAGCCCAACGCGCTCAGGGGGATCGCGACGACCCTGTCGTCGTCGGGGGCGGGATCGCCTCGGAAGGTGTTGCTCGTCAGGACCCAGAGCCGGCCGTCGGGTGCGAGCTCCACGTCGCGCAGGCGTCCGTACCTGCCATCGAGCAGGCGCTGCGGAGTGCCGGAACCAGTGCCGGACACCGGGATCCGCCACAGTGACTGACCGCGCAGCGCTGCCATCCAGATCGACCCGTCGGCCCACGCGATGCCGCTCGGCGAGGCGTCGGATGTCGGCCAC
>JAICSZ010000054.1 GCA_025936615.1 Pedococcus sp.
ACGACGCCGAAGTCGACGAGCTCGAAGATCGGCGCCTCCTCGTCCTTGTTGACGGCGACGATGGTCTTGGAGGTCTGCATGCCGGCCCGGTGCTGGATGGCGCCGGAGATGCCGCACGCGACGTAGAGCTGGGGCGAGACCTGCTTGCCGGTCTGGCCGACCTGCGAGGTGTGCGGGTACCAGCCGGCGTCGACGGCGGCGCGCGAGGCGCCCACGGCGGCACCCAACGAGTCGGCGAACGCCTCGACCGGGCCGAAGTCGCCCGCGGTCCCACGACCGCCGGAGACGACGATCGCGGCCTCGGTCAGCTCGGGGCGACCCGAGGCCTCCTTGGGCTTGGACTCGGTGATCCTGGCCGCCTTCGCAGCGTCGGAGACGGTCACGTCGAACGCCTCGTCCGCTGCGGCGCCCGGCGCCTCCTCGGGTGTCGCGGAGTTCGGCTTGACGGTCACGATCGGCGTGCCCTTGGTGACGGTGGCCCTGACCGTGTAGGACCCGGCGAACACGGACTGCGTCGTGGACACGCCGCCTCCCTCGCCCGCCTGCACGTCGACGGCGTCGGTCACCAGACCGGACTCGGTCTTGATCGCCAGGCGCGCGGCGACCTCCCGGCCGGCGGCGTTGCTCGGGATGAGCACCGCGGCGGGCGAGGTCTTCTCGACGAGCTGGGCCAAGACCTCGGCCTGCGGCGCGACGAGGTAGTCGGTGACGTCAGGCGACTCGACGCGGTACACCTTCGCCGCGCCGTACTTCGCCAGTGCCTCCTTCGCCGCGTCGAACCCCTCGCCGACGAAGACGGCGGATGGCTCGCCGAGGCGGCGGGCGATGGTCAGGAGCTCTGTGGTGGTCTTGCGGACGGTGCCGTTCGCGTGGTCGACCAGGACGAGTACTTCAGCCATGGGTGGGTTTCCTTCCTTGTCTCTGGCCGGCTCAGATGAACTTCTGCGCGGACAGGAACTCGGCGAGCTTGGTGCCGCCGTCGCCCTCGTCGGGGACGATCTGGCCCTGCTCGCGGGGCGGGCGCTTGGTGAACGACTCGACCTTGGTCCAGGCGGCGTCGAGGCCGACCTGCGAGGCATCGACGCCGAGGTCGGCGAGCGCCCACTCCTCGACCGGCTTCTTCTTGGCGGCCATGATCCCCTTGAAGGAGGGATACCGCGGCTCGTTGATCTGGTCGGTGACCGACACGACTGCCGGCAGCTGGGCCACGATCGTCTCCGAGGCGGTGTCGCCGTCGCGGCGGATCGTCACCTGCTGGCCGTCGACGGCGAGCTCGGACGCGAACGTCACCTGCGGCAGGCCGAGCCGCTCCGCGAGCATCGCGGGGACGACCGACATCGTGCCGTCGGTGGAGGCCATGCCGGTCAGCACCAGGTCGGGGCCGGCGTCACCGGAGGCCTTCTTGATCGCCTCGGCGAGGACCAGCGAGGTCGCCACGGCGTCGGAGCCGTGGATCGCGTCGTCCTTGACGTGGACGGCCTTGTCGGCGCCCATCTGCAGCGCCTTCTTGAGGGCGTCGGCCGCTTGGTCGGGGCCGACGGTCACGACCGTGACCTCACCCTCTCCCGCCTCGACGAGCTTGAGGGCCTCCTCGACGGCGTACTCGTCGAGCTCGGAGAGCAGCCCGTCGACGCCCACCCGGTCGGTGGTGTTGTCGGACTCGTTGAACGTGCGGTCGGACTGTGCGTCAGGCACGTGCTTCACGCAGACGACGATGTTCATGTGCTGATCGTCCTCTTCCATAGGGGGTCAGTCGGGTCAGGTGCCATCCTTACAGCCCGTGCGTGGTTTCCCCATGTCGGAGCCGCGTGACGCTCACCACGGGGGCCACTGGGACCCTTCAGCCGTCGTCGACGACGCGGCGGCCGGACTTCAGCTGGCCCCTGCGCTTCTTGGCGTCGACCCGGCGCCGTTGCGAGCCCCTGGTGGGCCGGGTGGGTCGACGAGCCGGCGGGTCGGGCGCCGCCGCATCGCGCAGCATGGTGGCGAGCCGCTCACGGGCGACGACGCGGTTCTGGCGCTGTGAGCGGTGTTCGGAGGCGACCACCACCAGCCGCCCGCCGACCAGCCTCGGGGCGAGCCGGTCGAGCATTCGCTCGCGGGTGGCCCCTGGCAGTGCCGCCAGGGCGCGCGACGTGCTCGGGTCGAAGTCGAGCTCGACCCTGCTGTCGGTGGTGTTGACCCCCTGTCCGCCGGGCCCCGAGGAGCGCGAGAAGCGCTCCACCAGCTCGCCCGCGTCGATCACCAGCCCGCGGCGCAGCCCCGGCCCTGCTGGCACCGACAGTGCCGTCCCGGGCCGGGGACGTCCTGCCAGCGGGGAGGTCATGGGGCCACTCCACCACAGCCTCGTCACGGGCCGGGCTGTCGGCGGACGACCATATCCTCGGTGCGTGGGCGCACCGGAGCAGGACGCTACGACGGGGGCGGCGTCCGTCGACCTGTCCCCAGAGCTGGTCGCGCGCGTCGCCGGGATCTGCCTCGCACTCCCGGAGACGCACGAGCAGGACGCGTGGATCGGGGTCCGGTGGCGCATCCGGCAGCGCACCTTCGCCCACCTCGCCCACGTCAACCCCACCGGCGGCTCGGTCTTCGGCCTGGCCGCGCGGCTGGGCCGACCCGCCGACGTCATGACCTTCCGCTCCTCGGGCGAGGAGCTCGAGGCGCTCGTCCGCTCCGGCCTGCCGTTCTACAAGCCGGACTGGAGCCCGCACGTGGTGGGCATGGTCCTCGACGACCGCACCGACTGGGACGAGGTCGGCGAGCTACTGGCCGAGAGCTACTGCCTGGTGGCGCCCCAGAAGCTCGTGCGGCTTGTCGAGCGACCCTCGGGCTGACCCGGCCCCGTGAGCCACGCCGTGATCCCGCCCCTGGGACCCGTCCCTGTGAGCCGGCTGTGAACCTGGCCGCCCCCTGCTCCGTGTAAGTGGTGGCAGCTCCATCCGGCGAAAGGACCACCCATGCCCTCCACACGCACCACCATGCTCCTCGCCTCCGCCCTCGCCCTACCGCTCGCGGCTGCGGCCCTGGCCGCACCCGCGAGCGCGGGCAGCCCACGCGTCGGCCAGTTCAGCGCCAACCTCACCAAGGTCAACGGCGACGGCACCGGCCACGTCGACCTCACCGAACGCGGAACCCAGCTCCAGGTCCACCTCACGGTCAACGGCGTGGACGGAGGCATCCACCTGGCCCACATCCACGGCATCAAGCAGGCCATGAACGAGTGCCCGAGCCTGGCCGCCGACGTCGACGGCAATGGTCTGATCGACTTCGCCGAAGGGCTGCCGTCGTACGGCCCAGTGCAGGTCACCCTGAGCAACGGCACCAACGACCGGGGCACGACGCTGGACTGGACCCGGCAGTTCACCCACCTCGACAGCGGTGACGGCATCGCCTCGCTCGGCTCGCTCGACCAGTACGCCATCGTCGTCCACGGCGTCGACCTCGACGGCGACGGCCTGGCGACCAACCCCGACTCCGACCACAACGGGGCGACCGACCCTGCCGGCAACGAGGTCAGCATGCCGGCCCTGTGCGGGGTCATCCACACCCACTGACGGTCTGGCCTCACGGTCTGCCGCACCTGGCCAGGTGCGGCAGACTGACGCAGCGTGACGACGCGCGTCCCCGGCTCCTTCTGCCTGGTGCTGCACAGCCACCTGCCGTGGCTGCCCGGGCACGGGGTCTGGCCGCTCGGCGAGGAGTGGCTGTTCCAGGCGTGGGTCGAGTCCTACCTGCCCGTCGTGGCGGAGCTGGACTCCCTCGCGGCAGAGGGACACCGAGACGTGCTGACCCTGGGCGTGACGCCGGTGCTCGCCGCGCAGCTGGACCACCCGCGGATGCGGCGTGACGCCGGGACCTGGGCCGGGTTGTGGCAGCTGCGGGCGCGAGAGCTGGGCTTCGACCGTGACCCGCACCGCCGTGCCGTGGCGGAGCAGGAGTATGCCGCGTCGCTGCGGGCCTGCGCGCTGCTCGCCTCACGGTGGGCCGCGGGTGGGTCCCCGGTGCTGCGCTCCCTTCGCGACGCCGGGGTGGTGGAGCTGCTGGGTGGCCCGGCCGCCCACCCCTTCCTGCCGCTCCTGCAGCCCGAGTTCGCGCCCACTGCCCTGGGCGCCGGGCTCGAGGACGCGGTCTGGCGCGTGGGTGGGCGACCGCGTGGGGTCTGGTCGCCCGAGTGTGGCTGGGCCCCGTGGCTGGCGCCGGCGTTCGAGGGCGCCGGGGTGGGGCACTTCGTCGTCGACGAGCAGACCGTCCGGGACTCCGGCGGCCACCCGCACGCTGCCTGGCGGGTGCGTGGGTCCTCTGTGGTGGCGGTGCCGCGCGACCTGGCGGTGACCAACCTCGTGTGGTCCTCACGCAGCGGTTACCCCGTCGGCGCGCCGTACCGCGACTTCCACGCCCGGGAGGAGTACACCGGCATCCGGCTCTGGTCGGTCACCGAGCCCGAGGTCGGCGTCGAGCACAAGGAGCCCTACGACCCACGCGCCGCGGCGGCCCAGGTGCACGCCGACGTCAGGCACTTCGTCGACCACGTGCGCCGTCGGCTCGAGCAGGCGCAGGAGGCGACGGGCGCGCCGGGACTGGTCGTCGCGGCATACGACACCGAGCTGTTCGGCCACTGGTGGCACGAGGGTCCGGCGTTCCTGGGTCAGGCGGTGCGCGCACTGCGCGCCGCCGGTGTCACGGTCACGACGCTCGAGAAGGCGCTCGAGGCCGGGCACGTCGTCGGCGAGCTGGACCTCGGCGAGGGGTCGTGGGGTGCCGGCAAGGACTTCTCGGTGTGGAGCGGCCCGGCGGTGCGGCAGATCGCGCACGAGAACGAGTGGCTGCAGCGCCGCTGGCTGGACCTGCTCGGGCGCGAGCGCGCGGCCGGGCGCCTGCGGACCCGCCGACCGGACCTCGACCAGCTCCTGACGACGCTGTTCCTCGCGCTGTCCAGCGACTGGGCGTTCCTCGTGACCCGTGGGCAGTCGGTCGACTACGCGAGGCGACGTGCCGAGCAGCACCGACGAGAGTTCCACGAGCTGGCCCAGCTCGTCGAGGACGGCCGGCGCGAGCAGGCCGTGGCCGAGGCCGGGCGACTTGCCGGACGGGACGGGGCCTTCCCGGCCCTCGACGCCCGGCTCAGCCCCGCGACCTGACCACCTTGCCGGGCACCCCCGCGACGACCACCTTCGGGGGGTAGACGCCGCGGGCGACCGCAGCGGCGGCGACGACGCTGTGGTCGCCGATGTCGGTCCCCCGCGTCACGACGACCTTGGTGCCGAGCCAGACGTCGTCACCGATGCGCACCGGGGACTTGACGATGCCCTGGTCCTTGATGGGAGTGGCGAGGTCCTCGGTGCGGTGGTCGAAGTCGCACACGTAGACGTCGTCGCCGAACAGGCACGCCTCCCCGATCGAGATGTCGAGCCAGCAGTTGACCGTGTTGCGGATGCCGATCACCGACTTGCGCCCGATCCGCAGCGTGCCCTCGTGGGCGCGGATCCGGGAGTGGGCGCCGACGTGGGTGTATGCGCCGACGACGAGGCGCCCGTACCCCTCCCGGACCTCGAAGCGGACGTCGGGGCCGATGAAGCACGGGCCCTCGAAGCGCAGCGACCGGCACCGGGCACTGGCACGCGCCATGCGCAGGTAGCTCAGCAGGTGGTGGCGGGTGAAGGCCCGGTGCGCCAGCGCCCAGCCGACCCACCGCACCCAGGCGAGCGGGCGGGGCAGTCCCCACGGCGCCGGCTCGCCGTGCTCTGCCGGCGACATGTCGGCGTTGGCCGCCGAGGTCATGACGAACCCTTCGCCCTCAGCCCGGCTTCACGCCGGTGATGCCGACGTTGTAGAACTCCCTCGCGGGCACTGCCCTGGCGAGCAGCCGGTCGACGGCGGACAGCCGCTGCCACGCACCGTAGGCGAACATCGCCCAGCCCCAGCCGAGGACGCCGGGCTTCACGGCCGCCTCGAAGGTGCGGACCGGCCAACCCACGAGCGCCGCGGTGAGCTCCTCGGTGTGCGTGCGGACCTCGACGGCACCCGCGCGCAGGGCGGTTCGGGCCAGCTCGTCGGGGTCGAAGGTGTGCAGGTCGACGACTGCCTCGAGCGCCGCCGCCCGGGAGGACTGGTCGAGCTGTTCCTCGTCCTTGGCCCACTTCTCGCGCAGCTGCGGCAGGTGGGTGATGGTGGTGGCGGCGCGCCAGGTGAGCATGCCGAGCCGGCGCGCGTACCAGTCGCCGATCCGGGTGGGCTCGCCCGCGATGACGAACCGGCCCCCCGGCTTGAGGACGCGCAGCATCTCGCGGAAGGCCGCCTCGACGTCGGGCAGGTGGTGGATCACCGCATGACCGACCACGACGTCGAACGTGTCGTCCTCGTAGGGGACGCGCTCGGCGTCCGCCACCCGACCCTCGACCGTGAAGCCCAGCAGCTCGGCGTTGGCGCTGGCCGCCTCGACCATGCCGGGCGACAGGTCGGTGACGTGCACCTCGTCGAGGACACCGGCCTGCTTGAGGTTGAGCGAGAAGAAGCCGGTGCCGGCGCCGAGCTCGAGTGCCTTCGCGTAGGGCAGCGGGTCGGGGAGCCCGGTGACCGCCTCGAACCGGTCGCGCGCGTAGTCGATGCACCTGCGGTCGAAGGAGATCGACCACTTGTCGTCGTAGGTCTGCGCCTCCCAGTCGTGGTAGAGCACCTGGGCGAGCTTGTTGTCCGCCCTGGCGCGCTCGACGTCCTCAGCGCTCGCCGCCTGGCTCAACGGCCCTCGAACTTCGCCTTGCCGGGGCCGTTCTCCACGAACGACCGCATGCCCGTCTCCCGGTCCTTCGTCGCGAACAGCGACGCGAACAGCATGCGCTCGATCTCCAGCCCGGTCTCCAGGTCCGTCTCGAGGCCGCGGTCGACCGCCTCCTTCGCAGCGCGCAGCGCGTACGCTGGCCCGCCGACGTAGGCCTCGAGGCGGCGTCTCGCCGCGGCATACACGTCCTCGGCCTCGACCACCTCGTCGACGAGCCCGATCGCCAGCGCCTCGTCGGCGCTCACGAACCGGCCCGAGAAGACCAGGTCCTTCGCGCGCGCCGGCCCCACGAGGCGCGCCAGGCGCTGGGTGCCGCCGGCACCCGGGATGATGCCGAGCAGGATCTCGGGCTGGCCGAGCTTGGCGTTCTTCGCGGCGACCCGGAAGTCGCACGCGAGGGCCACCTCGCACCCGCCGCCGAGGGCGTAGCCGGTGATCGCGGCCACCGTCGGCTTGGGGATGCGGGCCAGCGCGCGGGTGAAGTACTGGAGGGTGACGGAGTGGTCGGCCATGTCGGTGTAGGACATGCCCTCCATCTCCTTGATGTCGGCGCCCGCCGCGAAGACCTTCTCGCCGCCGTAGACGATGACGGCGCTCACGTCACGCCGCTCGCCGACCTCGGTGGCGGCGGCCGCGAGCGCGGCCTGCACCTCGGCGTTGAGCGCGTTCATCGGCGGCCGGTCGAGGCGGATGGTGGCGATGCCGCCCTCGACCTCGACGCGGACGCTCATCCCTGACCGCCGTCGGGTGCGGGCTGACCGCTGCCCGGGCCACCGGCCCCGCCCACGATGCGCTCGTGCCACATCTGCACGCCGGCGAGGACGAGCTGGATGCTCACCTGGGTGAGGGCGTTGACGTCGCTGGTGGGCGTCACGATGTGCTCGGCGGTGACCACCAGGGTGTCGTTGGCCAGCCCCGCCTTGACGATGTTGAGCTGCAGGGTCAGCTCGTTGCACGTCTCGAGGCGCTTGAGCGGGTCTGCGGGGACCGCGTCGCCGATCGCCCACTGGCCGAAGACCCGCATGATCTGGAAGTCGCCCTCGGTGCAGCGCACGAACAGCTGCTGGTCCTGCACCACGAACGCCACGTCGCCGTCGGAGTCGATGTCGGGCTTGAGGCCCTGGTCGATGAGCGCGTCGAGCACCCGGCCGCGCAGCGGGTGCTCGTCCGGGGGCGGCGGGAAGTTGGGCAGAGAAGTCGGATCGGTCACGGTGCCACCGTAACGACTGCCTAGGCTGAGGGCCATGTCGCCCTCCGTGCGCTCGCGCGACCTTCCCCCGACGCCCGGGATCACCCTGGTGGAGGGTGGGGCGGAGGTCGCGGTCTACGCCGGCCACGCCGAGGCGGTCGAGGTCTGCCTGTTCGAGCCCGGCGACCGGGCCGGCACCACGGAGCGACGGGTGCCGCTCACCGAGCGCACCCACGGGACCTGGCACGGCTTCCTCCCCGGCGTCCGGCCCGGCCAGCGGTACGGCCTGCGAGCGGACGGAGCCTGGCGGCCCGGCGAGGGGCTGCGCTACAACCCCGAGAAGCTGCTGCTCGACCCCTACGCCAGGGCGCTGGAGGGGGAGGTCACCTGGTCGTCCGCCGTCTACGCCCACCCCGTCGACGGCCCCCACCACGGGGACGACGTGCTGCGCAACACCCTCGACTCCGCCGGCTCCATGCCGCGCTGCGTCGTGGTGGACGACGGCTTCGACTGGGGAGACGACCGGCCCCCGCACACGCCGTGGGCCGAGTCGGTGCTCTACGAGACGCACGTGCGCAACCTCACCGTGTGCCACCCACAGGTGCCCGAGCAGCTGCGGGGCACGTATGCCGGCCTGTGCCACCCCGCGGTCGTGGCGCACCTGAGGTCGGTGGGCGCCACCGCGGTGGAGCTGCTGCCGGTGCACGCGTTCGCCTCCGAGCCGGAGGTGGTGCGCCGGGGGCTCACCAACCACTGGGGCTACAACACCCTGGGCTTCTTCGCCCCGCATGCGGCCTACGCCTCGAGCGAGGACCCGCAGGGAGTCGTCGACGAGTTCAAGGGCATGGTCAAGCTGCTCCACGCGGAGGGCATCGAGGTCATCCTGGACGTCGTCTACAACCACACCGCGGAGCAGTCCTCCCGGATCGGCGCCTCGTTGTCGTGGCGCGGCCTGGACAACCGCGCCTACTACCGCCTCGACGAGCGCGGCGAGGACATCGACGTCACCGGCTGCGGCAACACCCTCGACCAGCGGCACGCCATGGTCTGCCGGATGGTGCTGGACTCGCTGCGCTACTGGGTCAACGAGTGCCACGTGGACGGCTTCAGGTTCGACCTCGCGGTCGCGCTCGGTCGCGGACAGAACGACGACTTCGACCCCAACCACCCGTTCCTCGTCGCCCTGCGCACCGACCCGGTGCTCTCCCGGGTCAAGCTCATCGCCGAGCCGTGGGAC
>JAICSZ010000368.1 GCA_025936615.1 Pedococcus sp.
CGGGCGTTGGCCCGCCAGTCGTGGGTGATCGTCGCCCGCGCCGCCGCGACCACCTCCGGGTCGCCGGTCAGGCGCTCCAGGTCGAGCAGGCCCACGGCCGCGCTGAGGTCTCCCGAGGCCACGGTCCGGCACTGGTTCACCGTGCGCACCGCGTGGTCGAGGCGGATGCCGGCGTCCCAGACGGGGTACCAGACCCGGTCCGCCAGCGCCCGCAGCTCCTCGCCGCCGAGCGACCGCCCGTCGTGCAGCAGCACCAGGTCGACGTCGCTGAGGGGGCCGCTGTCGCTGCGGGCCAGGCTGCCCACCGCTGCCAGCGCCACTCCGTCCGGACAGCGCCCGGCCAGTGCCTGGTCCCAGACGTCCGCCAGCCACTCACGGGTCAGGGTGGCGACCGTGGCCCGGCGCGCGGGACCGGCGCCCGGGGCCGCGAAGCCCCGCGCGCCGGCCACCTCGAGCCGACGCGCGGCCAGACCAGTCCCCCGCCGTGCCCTGGTCACTGCTCGCCTCCCTCGCCGTCCACTCCCGGCCAAACCGCCCGCGCCGCGCTCCTCTCCGGCCCGATGCCGCTCAGCGGAGACCCGGCAACTTCTCCAAGACTCCGGCCACCGCCCGGGAACTCGGCAACTTCTCCGAGACTCGTTCAGCGGCACGCAGTTTCGGCGGCATCCGTCCTCAGAGCGCGTCGAGCCCGCGCTCGCCGGTCCGGACCCGGACCACGTCCTCGACCGGGACGGTCCAGATCTTCCCGTCGCCGATGCGGCCGGTCTGGGCCGCCTTGAGGACCACGTCGACGACCGAGGCGGCGTCGATGTCGTCGACCAGGACCTCGACCCGGACCTTGGGGACGAAGTCGACCTGGTACTCCGCGCCGCGGTAGACCTCGCTGTGCCCGCGCTGGCGGCCGTAGCCGGAGGCCTCGCTCACGGTCATGCCGGAGATGCCGTAGGCCTCGAGCGCCTCCTTCACCTCGTCGAGCTGGTGTGGCTTGATGATGGCGGTGACGAGCCTCATGCCGACGCTCCCTCGTGGGTCCTGGCCGGTTGCCCGGGTTGGGTTGGTCCCGTGTGGCCCGCGGGGAGCCCGGCAGCGAACCGGCCGCCGGTGACGCCGCTGATGTCGTAGCCGGTCTCGGCGTGCTCGCGCAGGTCGATCCCCGCGACCTCGTGGTCGGCCTCCACCCGGAAGCCCATGGTCCGCTGGATCACCAGGCCGATCACCGTGGTGACGAGGAACGAGAACGCGAGCACCGCGACCGCACCGACGGCCTGCCGCCACAGCTGGTCGAACCCGCCCCCGTAGAACAGCCCGTCGACACCCGCCGGCGCAGACGCACTCGCGAGGAAGCCGATGCCCAGCGTCCCGACCAGGCCCCCGACCAGGTGGACCCCCACGACGTCCAGGCTGTCGTCGAACCCGAGGCGGAACTTGAGGGACACGGCATACGCACACACCGCCCCGGCCACCAGGCCGAGGAGCACCGAGCCGACCGGGGTCAGCGCGGAGCACGCCGGAGTGATGGCGACGAGGCCGGCAACCACACCCGAAGCCGCGCCGAGCGACGTGGGGTGGCCGTCGCGCCGCCGCTCCACGAGCAGCCAGCCGAGCATCGCCGCGCCGGTGGCGGCCAGCGTGTTCACCCAGGCGACCGCCGCGGTCCCGTTGGCCCCCAGCGCCGATCCCGCGTTGAACCCGAACCACCCGAACCACAGGATGCCTGCGCCGATCATGACCAGCGTGAGGTTGTGTGGTCGCATCGGCTCCCTGCCGAACCCCACGCGCTTGCCGAGCACCAGCGCGAGCGCGAGCCCTGCGGCCCCGGCGTTGATGTGGATCGCGGTGCCCCCGGCGAAGTCGATCGCCTTGAGCTGGTTGGCGATCCAGCCACCGCGCTCCGCCGCGAACCCGTCGAAGGCGAACACCCAGTGCGCCACCGGGAAGTACACGACGGTCGCCCACACGACGGTGAACACGGTCCAGGCGGTGAACTTGGCGCGGTCCGCGATGGCGCCGCTCACCAGGGCCACCGCGATGATCGCGAAGACCGACTGGAAGGCGACGAACGCCGCGGCCGGGATCGTCCCGAACACCCGGTCCCCCAGCAGCCCGTCGAGTCCGAAGTGCTGGAACGGGTTGCCCACCAAGCCGTGCCACGACTCGCCGAACGCCTCGCTGTAGCCCCACAGCACCCAGGCGACCGAGACGGTGCCCATGGCGATGAAGCTCATCATCATCATGTTCAGGACGCTCTTGGACCTGACCATGCCGCCGTAGAAGAGGGCGAGACCGGGGGTCATGAACAGCACCAGAGCGGCACTGGCCAGGACCCAAGCGGTGTCGCCGGTGTTGATGTCCATGCCCGAGAGAGTGGCGGGTGCACGTTTCGGGCGGCGCCGGCTCGTGTTACGGGCGTGTTAGAAGATCTTCGGTATGCCGCGTGCGGGCTGCGGCTCAGAACGCCGAGACCGTGGCGGGTGCCCGTTGCGGGCGCGACAGCGCGCGCACGAGCGGCGCCTGGCCGTGCCGGCGGACGGCCACCCCGGCGAGCAGCCCGAGCACGGGCGTGATGACGCCCTCGTCGAACTCCGGCGTGGGCAGGCCCACGCTCGCGGCGAGGTCGTCGCTGTGCACCACGATCTCCATCATCCGGGTGGTGAGGAAGTCCTCGGCGCGTAGCGACCACCCCTGCCAGGCGATGTGGACCGTGTCCGGGTCTCGGGGAGCGGCCAGCAGCGCCGGCAGTCGGTCGAGCACCTCGCTGCCCTCGGCGAGGACGGCATCGGGGCCCGCCGAGGCCGCGGCGTTGTCCTGCTCGTCCTGTTCCGGGTCGGTGCGGCCGGCCTGCGACTCGCGCACCCACACGGCTCGCGCGTAGTGCTCGAGCATCGGGATCGGCGGCTGGTCGACGGTGGCCGCCGACATCAGGCGCTCGGTGTTACCGGCCTGCTTGAGCAGGTGGTGGGCGAGCCCGCCGACCGTCATGCCGGCGCAGGCGCTCTCGCTCCCCCAGGCATCACGCACCTGCCGCGAGAAGGCCAGCTCCTGGGCGGTGCGGGCGGCGGACAGGAACGCGGCGACGTGCTCGGCTCGGGTCATGGCCCGACACTATCCACGTCCGTCTGCGTGACCAGCCGCGCGGCCGGGGGCAGGA
>JAICSZ010000045.1 GCA_025936615.1 Pedococcus sp.
CCGAGCCACACGAGGTTGATGGTGCGGCTGCCGTCGTAGAGGTCGACGACCAACGCGGGGACGTTCACGCGCGGGCGCAGCGTCACCGCGCGCACGGTGCCGGCGACGGTCGCCTCCTGCCGGTCGTGCAGCTCGCTCATGGGGGTGCACCCCAGACGCTCGGCGTCCTGCTTGAGCTCGTCGGCCTCGATCTGGGACACCGACTTGGTCAGCCGCTCCCCGAGCCGGGCGAGCGGGCCGGGATGGCGCTGGGCTTCGTGTCCGACGGGCTGCTGCCTGAGTGACATGGTGGGCGCTACCTGACTTCGGTGATCTCGGGGCCGCGCTCGAACGGCTTGAGGTCCCCGGCGCTCCTGCCCTGCTCGGCCGCGGTCCCACCCTCGTCCGGGGCCAGCTGCTCGGGCAGCTGCAACGGCAGCAGCTCCCGGGGGGCCATGGCGGCCTCGCCGCGCACGACCACCGCGTTGCGGACGACCTGCACCAGCGGCTCGGCCGCCTCGTCGTCGATGGCGGCACGGCCGGAGAAGACCGCACGCAGGAACCACCGCGGCCCGTCGACCCCGGTGAACCTCGCGGGGGCGAACACGGTGCGCCCGTCGGGACCGGCGGACGGCATGCGGGTGCGCAGCTCGGTGCCGAGCACGCCGCGCTGCTCGTCGGCGGTGCCGCCCTGGGCGACGACCGACTCGGCGATCTCGGCGCGGATGTCGTCCCAGATCCCCATCGTCTTCGGGGCGGCGAACGCCTGGAGCTGCACGGCGGAGTCGCCGATCACAGCCGTGGCGCCGACGACCTGCCCGGCCTCCTCGTCCACCTCTAGGCGCAGCTCCATGCCGGCAACGCCCATGATCCGCAGGCCACCCAGGTCGAGGCGACCGTCGTCGCCGTCGACGTCCGCCGCGTCGAACGGGCCGGCGGCGGCCGCCTCGTCGGCGTTGGTGTCGTCAGCTGCGGCTCCACTGGTGGCGGAGTCGGTGGTGCCGGGGTCGACCGCGTCGTCCTCGGGCTCGGACTCGGCTTCCGGGGCCTCGGCTTCCGGGATCTCGGCTTCCGGGATCTCGGTCTCGTGCGACGCCTCGGTCTCCTGCGACGCCTCGGGCTTGCTGCCTCGGCGGAAGATGCTCACTGGTCGGTCATGTCCTTCACTGTCTCGGTGCGGGCGCCAAAGCCTCCACTGGCCCCGTGCCCAGTGTCCCCCCGCGGGGTGTCGTCGAGCGAATCGACCTCGAGGAACTCGCACAGGGCGACCTGCTGGACCACGAGCTGGGCGATCCGGTCGCCGCGACGGACCGTGAAGGCCTCCCGCGGGTCGAGGTTGACCAGGTTGACGAGCACCTCGCCGCGGTAGCCCGCGTCGATGGTGCCCGGCGCGTTGACCATGCTGATGCCGTGACGTGCGGCCAGCCCGGAACGCGGGTGCACCAGGCCCACGTGCCCGTCGGGGATGGCCAGCGCGACACCGGTCGCCACCAGGGCCCGCTCCCCGGGCTCGAGGGTGACGTCGTGGGCGGCGTGCAGGTCCGCGCCCGCGTCACCGGGGTGGGCGTAGCCCGGCACCGGTAGCCCCGGGTCGAGCCGCATCAGCTGCACGGGGACGCGCGAAGGGCCAGTCACGTGGACTGACCCTATCTCGCGCTGCGGCCCCTGCGCGCCGTCGTGCACTGACCTCAGGCGGCGCACTCCCGACACACCATCTGCCCGTTGACCTCCTTGGCCAGCTGGCTGCGGTGGTGCACCAGGAAGCAGCGCGAGCAGGTGAACTCGTCGGCCTGCCGGGGCAGTACGCGCACCGACAGCTCCTCGCCCGACAGGTCGGCGCCGGGCAGCTCGAAGCCCTCGGCCTGCTCGGTCTCGTCGACGTCGACGCTCGATGCGCTCTTGTCGACGCGTCGTGACTTCAGCTCCTCGATGGAGTCCTCGGAAAGCTCGTCGTCCGTCTTCCGCGGAGCGTCATAGTCAGTCGCCATGGTCGCTTTCGCACTCCTGATCTCTTGGTTCCCAAACTTCCCGGCCGTGCCGGGGAGCCCCAGACGCCGGTGTAACGCGGCAGTCCCGCGTTTTGTGCCCGTGCAGGCGGGGATCATGCCCTATCCGCGGCTCCACGTCACCATCGGGTCCACGGACAGGTCAGGGAACGCTCTGGGTTCACCCAGATTTCACCCAGATCCGGCAACCGGGTTCGGTTTTCGGGCGTCGGTACAAGTACAGTCCTGACCCCAGCCCGACCGATGTCCCACGACCCGATGTTCCGTCACCGAAGTGAGGGGTTGCGCGATGACCGAGTTCCACCACGAGATCACCCATCGCGCCGCGCGCGCGGTGCAGTCCCTGCGCGCGGCGCAGGAGTCCGGGGACGACTACCTCGTCTCGGTCCGCGAGGCAGAGCTCGAGAACCTCGCCCGGCTCGCGCAGGAGCACGGCTTGCGGGTGCCCGAGCTGTCGGACTACTCCGCCGCCTGACCCAGTGGCGGCTCGTCGCCGGCCCTCTGTGCCGCCGACTGCACCAGCGTCGCGAGCTCAGCGTGCAGCCCGCGAGGCGCGGCTAGCACCATGGAGCTGTCGGGCGGACCGCCCGTCAGGCCGGTCACCAACCCCCCGGCCTCGGCCACCACGAGCCACGCGGCCGCCATGTCCCACGGGTTGAGACCCCGCTCGAAGTAGCAGTCGAGGGTCCCGGCGGCGACGGCGCACAGGTCGAGCGCCGCGCTCCCGATCCTGCGGATGTCGCGCAGCCGTGGCACGACGTGGAGCACGACCCGGGCCTGCCACTCACGCCGGACGGGGTCGTAGCCGAAGCCGGTCCCCGCCAGGGCCTGGGCCAGCGGCGGCGCGCCGTGCAGCTCGAGGCGCCGGGGTGCCGCGCCCGGTGCCTCCAGCCACGCCCCACCGGCGAGGTGCGCATGGAACACCTCGCCGCTGGTGGGGTTGACCACGGCCCCGGCCACGGGTGCCCAGCTGCCTGGCACGGCAGGGTCGCCGACGACGGCAGCGACCGACACGGCATACGCAGCAATGCCGTAGAGGTAGTTGACCGTCCCGTCGATGGGGTCGACCACCCAGGTGACGCCCGAGCCGCCGGCAGCACCGCCCTCCTCCTCGCCGAGGAAGCCGTCCTGCGGGCGGGCGCGCCCCAGCCGGTCGCGGATCAGGTCCTGGGCCCGCTGGTCCATCTCGGTCACGATGTCGGTGGCACTGGACTTGGTCCGCGCCACCTGGAGGTGCTCGGGTCGCTCCTCGACGACCAGCCGGGCGGCCTCGCTCGCGACGTCGACCGCGATCCGCTCGAGCTCGCGACGTTCGTGGACCTCGGGAAGGGCCAGTTCCATCAGTCGCTCCCGCACAGTGCAGGTCGCGCCACGCGCAGGTTGGGGCAGCACCCGGGCGGGCAGACCGCCGGCAGCGGCCCGTCGACTGTTGGCCACGCGGGGCAGGTCGGGCTCTCGCCGCGGGCCTGCGCAGCACGCTCCTCGAGCAGGTCGACCAGCCCTGAGACGAACTCGTCGTCGGTGCCGACGGTCGGCACGCGGACGAGCCGCAGCCCGAGCCGCTCGGCGGTGGCGGCCGCCTCGGTGTCGAGGTCGTAGACGACCTCCATGTGGTCGGACACGAAGCCGACCGGGGCCAGCACCACGGTCTGCACCCCCTCGTCTGCGAGCTCCGCGAGCCGGTCGTTGACGTCAGGCTCGAGCCATGGCTGGCTCGGCGACCCCGACCGGGAGCAGTAGACCAGCTCGCCGGTGAGCTCGGTGTCCAGCGTGGCGTTCATCTCGGCCGTGATGGCCGCGACGAGCGCGAGGTGCTGGCGCTGGTAGGCGCTCCCCTGCCCGTCGCCGGGTCCCGACGTGTCGTCCATGGCGGTAGGGATGGAGTGGGTGACGAACAGCAGTCGTGTGCCGCGCGCACCGTCGTCCTCGCCCCTCACCGCCCGCACTGCCTCGGTGACGAGCCGGGCGTTCGTCCGGGCGAACCCGGGGTGGTTGAGGTAGGGCCGGATCTTGTCGACTTCGAGGTCGAGTCCCTCTTCGCGTACCTCGTGCAGCGCGCCGGCCAGGTCCTCGCGGTACTGCCGGCACGAGGAGTAGGAGGAGTAGGCACTGGTGACGACGGTGACGAGCCGGCGCAGCCCGCGCCCGTGGGCCTCACGGAAGGCATCGGCGGTGAACGGCGTGAAGTTGCGGTTGCCCCACAGGACCGGGGTCGTGATCCCACGTCGGTCCAGCTCGGTGCGCAGCGCGTCGATGAGGGCGCGGTTCTGGTCGTTGATCGGGCTGCGGCCGCCGAAGGCCTGGTAGTGCGCCCCGACCTGTTCGAGCCGCTCGTCGGGGATGCCCCTGCCGGCGGTGACGCGGCGCAGGAAGGGCAGCACGTCCTCGGACTTCTCCGGACCGCCGAAGGACAGCAGGAGGATGCCGTCGTAGGGGTGCAGCGGCGCGATGTCGTCGGTCACGCGGGATCTCCGGTTCGCAGGGGCTTGGGGGCGTTGACGTGGAGGACCACCGCGGCCATGCGCAGCCCGAAGACGAGCAGCACGCAGCCCCAGACCACCAACGGGCTGATGAGCTCGAAGTGGTGCGCGGTGACGACGAGGGTCGAGCCGAGCAGTGCAGGCAGGGCGTACATCTCGCGGCGCAGCACCTCGGGGACTTGACCGGCCAGGACGTCGCGCACCATGCCGCCGCCCACCGCGGTGATGCCACCGACGATGACCGCCGGGACCGCGTTGGCGCCGGCCCCCAGCGCGGTGAGGGACCCACCGACTGCGAACACGGCCAGCCCCACGGCGTCGAGGACCCGGACGAACCGCGAGATCCGCTCCACTCCGGGGTGGTAGACGAAGGTCACCAGGCCGGCGACGAGGGCGCCCGCCAGCAGCCGCCAGTCGGAGATGCCGGTGGGTGGGATGCGACCGATCAGCACGTCGCGCATGATGCCGCCACCGAGGGCGGCGGCCGATGCGAGCACCAGCACGCCGAACAGGTCCAGCCGCTTCTTCACCGCGACCAGCCCGCCGGACAGCGCGAACGCGAACACGCCCACGAGGTCGAGGACCAGCTGGAGGTTCGTGTCGAGGGTGAGCATCGCGAGACCAAAAGTACCCTCGCGGCGTGGTCGCTTTGGCCGGGAGGTCGACAATGGCAGAGTCGGCCGCGACGAGTACACCACCAGACCGCCCCGCACGGGGCACTGCGGAGAAGTCCATGCGCGACCTGCGGCTGATCGGCGTCCACGAGGACGGCCAGCACCTGCTGCTGTCCGACTCCGACGGGGAGCGCTACCGCGTCGGCCTCGACGAGCAGCTGCGGGTGGCTGCCCGGCGCGACCGCGCCCGGTTCGGCCAGCTGCAGATCGAGCTCGACGGCGGCATGCGGCCGCGCGAGGTGCAGGCACTGATCCGGGCCGGCCTGTCCGCCGAGGAGGTCGCTGACCGCGCCGGCTGGACGGTCGAGAAGGTGCGCCGTTACGAGGGCCCGATCCTCGCCGAGCGCGAACACGTGGCCGGGCTCGCCCAGGTGGTGCGACTTCGCGGCAGCGCGGGCAGCTCCGGCGGCGCCACCACCCTCGCGGCACGGGTGAGCCAGCGGTTGTCGGGTCGCGGCGTCGACCCCGCGACGGCGGAGTGGGACGCGGCCCGCGGTGAGCGTGGCGACTGGACCGTGCTCGTCACCTTCCCTGCGGGCGGGCGCGAGCGCCAGGCGCGGTGGAGCTTCGACGTGCGCGCCCGGACCGTGGTGGCGGTCGACGACGAGGCCCGGTGGCTCAGCGAGGAGGACTCCGGCAGCACGCTGCCGGCGCCCCACCTCGTCACCGCACCGCCCCGGCCCAACACCGTCTACGACGTGGAGGCGGAGGGTGGGTTGTCCTCCACCGGTCACGCGCGCCACGGGGAGCCGGGCGCGGACGAGCCGCTCGACCTCATGTCGGCGATGCGCGAGCGGGCCGCCCACCGGGGCCGGACCAGGCGCCGCAAGAGCGCCCCCAGCCAGACCCCGCTCGACGAGGCGCCCCGCGAGGACGCCCTGCCGCTGGAGGACATCACGTTCGACCCAGAGAGCATGCCCCCACCTCCGGCAGCCCGGGGAACCCACCCCAGGGACGAGGCCACGGCGCAGGAGCCTGCGCACGACGTCGGCGACGACGTGCTGCCGAAGGGCGAGGACGAATCGGGGGAAGGGCAGTCGGGCGAGAAGGAGACCGACGAGATGGCGTCGGCTGTGCAGCAGTCGGACGTGAAGGGCACGGACGTGAAGGGCTCGGATGCCAACAAGCCCGGCGACGCCCCACCGGCCCGGTCCCAGCGTCCGCCCCGCAAGGGCGGACGGAGGAGCGTGCCCAGCTGGGACGACGTGATGTTCGGGGCCAAGCCCCAGGACTGACCCGGCGAAGAGGTCTGCCGGGCAGCTACTGCTGCGGGACCGGGCAGACGTCGAGGTCGAACGGCAGGACGTCCGGTGACGACGCGGCTGCCCGGGCCGCCGCGGAGTTCATCCGCCGCATGAAGTGGCGCCGGCACAGCACCTCGTACTCCACGAGCTTCTCGTTGCCGGCGGTGGTGTCCCCCACCACGACCTGCTCGCCCTCGACGACCATCACGCCGTCGACGACGCGGGCGTTGTGGGTGGCCCGCCGGCCACACCAGCACAGTGCCTCGACCTGCAGGACCTGGACCTTGTCGGCCAGCTCGATGAGCCGGCGCGATCCGGGGAACAGCTCGGTGCGGAAGTCGGCGGTGATGCCGAAGGCGAACACGTCGACATCCATCTCGTCGACGATCCGGGCGAGCTGCTCGACCTGGGCGGGTGTGTAGAACTGGGCCTCGTCACAGATGAGGTAGTCGACGGGCTGTCCGCTGGTGGCGTGCTCGACCACCGTCTCCCAGAAGTCGAGGTCGTCCTGGACCTCGTGGGCCGGGGTGGACAGGCCCAGCCGTGAGGAGAGGACGTCGCTGCCGGCCCGGTCGAGCTTGCTGAAGATCAGCCCGCGCCGTCCCCTGGCGCGGTGGTTGTGGTCCATCTGCAGCGCGAGGGTGGACTTGCCGGAGTCCATGGTCCCGGAGAAGAAGACGAGCTCGGCCACGAGGCGACACCCTATGCGCTGTCGCGCGCGGGCAGGTGGAAGAGCGGGACGGCCGACTCGTCGGGTGTCAGCGACCCGTGCAGCCCGAGCAGGGCGAGCAGCTTGGGGCGGGCCCGGCGCGAGTCGACGATCGCGAAGTTGTCGCGCATCGCGACCACGAGGTCACCGATCCGCGGCAGGTTGGGTTCGCTCACGGGGCCGAACCACCCCTGCGCCACTGCCTGCTCGCGGGTGCGGATCCAGGCCCGCTCCGCCACCCGCGAGGTCCAGGTCGCGAGCACGTCGTCCGCCGCGCCGTCCTGGCAGTAGAGCTGCAGTGCGCGGGGCTCCCCACCGACGTGGCGGACACCTGCTGCCAGCTCGGGGTCGTGGGCGAGGTCGATGCGCAGGGCGTGCGGTGCGTCGACCATGCCGTGGTCGGCGGTGATGTAGACCGCGGTGTCGCTCGGGACCGTCCGGACCAGCCGGGCCAGCTCGCGGTCGATCGCCTCGAGCTCCTCGCCCCACTCCCAGGACGCGCACCCGTGGACGTGCCCCACCTTGTCCAGGTCGCCCCAGTAGAGGTACACCAGCGCCCGCCGGCTCGCCCGCACCGCGGCCACGGATGCGTCGACGCGGTCGGCCATGGTGGCGGCCGCGCGGAACCGGCCGCCGCGGACCGCCGCCCGGGTCAGGCCGGACCCGTCGAAGAAGCCGGGGCCGATCCGGGTCACGTCCAC
The DNA here is from genome assembly GCA_025936615.1 of Pedococcus sp. Next base: position 7,794 of record JAICSZ010000045.1, read on the forward strand.
GCCGTCGCGCTCGGCCATCTCGAAGACGGTGGGCTCCGGCTGCCAGGCCAGCGGGTCGGGCCCGTCCTCCCAGGACAGCTCGTTGACCAAGCGGTCCTCGCCGGGGACGAGCACCTCGTAGCCGAGCAGCCCGTGGGCGCCCGGCGGGAGCCCGGTGCCGAAGGTCCCCATGGACGTCGCCGTGGTGGACGGGAAGCCCGCCGTGATCCGGTATGCCGCGGGCAACAGCGAGCGCAGGAAGGGCGCGTGTCCGCCGCGTCGCCGGACCAGCTCGTACCCCAGGCCGTCGACGAGGACCACGACGGCCCTGCGGGCCGGGCGCATCGGGACCGTGTCGGAGGCGTCGTAGCGGCTCACCCCCAGGCTGGCCGCGACGCCGGGCAGCACACCGGCCAGCCCGGTGCGGTCGTAGTGGGGCGCCTGCAGGCCCGCGTGGGGCATGCCTAGCGGCCGATGCTGGCCGAGAGCTCCCTGGCGAACCCCAGCGCCTGCTGCAGTGCGGGCTCCCCCTCGGCGTCGGCGCTGATCCGCAGCGAGATGTCGTCGGAGGAGATGCTGCCCTCGTAGCCGTGGTCGGCCTCGCAGTCGGGGTCCCCACAGGTCGCCGGCAGCAGGTCGATGCGGTCCACCGCGCCCCAGCCGAGGGTGAGCGTGATCTCGCGTCCCAACGAGCCGGGGCGGTAGTGCTGCGGCTCGGCCACCACGTGCGTGAGCATCACGCCGCGCACAGCGCTCAGTGGCACGCACTCGGTGGTGGCGGTGGCGGTGTCGGCGTGGTCGGGACGCTCGTCGGTGTGGTCGTCGGCGTGCGCGACCACCAGCCGCGTCGCGGTCAGCGCGAGGACGGTGATGTGGCGACGCACGGAGTCCTGGTCGAAGGTCGTCTCCTGGTGCACCAGGTGCGACACCACCTGCTCGTTCCCGAGAGCCGCCTGGACCACGTCACCGACGAGCGCCGGGTAGTAGCCGGCCCGCTCGATCGCGCGGGTGAGGTCCTCGGGCAGCGGTGCAACGGCTGCGCGCGAGGTGTCCGAGGAGGTGGTGCCCATCGCGCCATTGTGCCGCACCCTGTTCAGGGCCGCCGCGTCAGGTGAGGGTGCGCCGGCCGGGGTCCTTGCGCCGCGGAGCGGGTGCGAGCGTGATCTCGGCGCCGAGGACGTCGACACCTCCCGGGTGCGTGTTGACCGGGTTGAGGACGAGGCTGGCGACCTCGGGCAGGTTGTCGGCCAGCACCGACACCCGCGCCACGAGGTCCGCGAGCGCGGCCAGGTCGACCGGGGCGGCACCGCGGTGCCCGTGCAGCAAGGGCGCGGACTTGACCGAGGACAGCAGGTCCGCCACGTCCACGTCCGTGAGCGGCGGGATCCGGTAGCCGATGTCGCCGAGCAGCTCAGTGGGCAGGCCCGCGATGCTGAAGGACACCACCGGTCCGAACAGCGGGTCCTCGTCGGAGCGCACGACGCAGGAGACCCCCGGCGTGGCCATCTTCTGGACGACGAACGTGTTGGCTCCCAGCGGAGCCAGGCGGGCGTCCAGGCCCGCGAACGCCTCGCGCAGCTGTGCCTCCGAGGACAGGTCGACCCGGATGCCGCCCAGGCCGGACTGGTGGCGCAGCAGCGGTGCCACCGACTTGACCACGACGGGGTAGCCGAGCTCCCGGGCTGCCGCCACGGCCTCGTCCTCGGTGCGGACCGGGACCGTGTGCCACGGCTCGATGCCGTAGGCCGACAGCAGCCTGTCGACCTCCGCGGGCTCGAGCCGCCGGCCGCTCGGGACCTGCGCGAGCACCTCCTCGACCACCCGCTCAGCTGCGCCGCGGTCCATGCCCTCCGGCCGCACCGGCACTCCGCGGTCGCGAGCCCGCCACGCGGCGTACCGGGTCGCTGCCGCCAGCGCGCGCACGGCGTCCTCGGGGAGGCCGTATGACGGAACCACCTCGGTGCGCCCGTCGGGCGCCTCGCCAGACAGCCGGTCGAAGACGCCTCGCATGCCCAGGAACGTTGCCACGCAGGGCTTCTCGGACAGCAGGGCGGCGTCGCGGACCGCGGTGGCGACGTCCTCGTCGAGCGTGACGAGCGGCGGGATGAAGCAGGTCAGGACGCTGTCGACCCGCGGGTCGTCGAACGCCTCTCCCAGAGCGGCCGCGAACGCCTCTCCCCGCGCCTCGCTCGGCAGCGAGACCGGGCCGTGGGCCACCTCCAGGCCCCAGCTGA
>JAICSZ010000086.1 GCA_025936615.1 Pedococcus sp.
GACGTAGCAGTCGGCCTGCCGCACGGGGACGCCCGCGCGGCGGTCGAGCACGGCGAGCACCATCGCGATGCGTGAGCCGTCCAGGCCGCTGGTGGTGCGCCGGGGCGAGGGCGCCGACGTCGGGGCGAGCAGCGCCTGCACCTCCGACACGAGCGGGCGCCGGCCCTCGAGCGTGACCGTCACACAGGTGCCCGGGACGACGAGGTCGCGGCTGTTGAGGAACAGCCCGCTGGGGTCCGGCAGGCCGACGATCCCCACGTCGGACAGGTCGAAGCAGCCCACCTCGTCGGTCGGGCCGTAGCGGTTCTTGACCGCACGCACCAGCCGGAGCCGGGAGTGCCGGTCGCCCTCGAACTGCACCACGACGTCGACGAGGTGCTCGAGCACCCGGGGCCCGGCGATCGAGCCGTCCTTGGTGACGTGCCCGACGAGCAGCGCGGCGATGCCCCGCGACTTGGCGACCTGGATGATCGAGGCGGCCACCTCGCGCACCTGCGAGACGTTGCCCGCCGCGCCCTCGACCTCGCTGCTGGCGATGGTCTGCACCGAGTCGACGACGACCAGGTCGGGCTTGACCGCGTCGATCTGGCCGAGCACCGTGGCAAGGTCGGTCTCCGAGGCCAGGTAGAGGGTGCGGGCCATCGCCTCGATCCGCTCGGCCCGCACGCGCACCTGCGCGGCCGACTCCTCACCGCTGACGTAGAGCACCGTCTGGCCGGCGCGCCCCGCCCGCGCCGCCACGTCGAGCAGCAGCGTGGACTTGCCGATGCCCGGCTCGCCCGCCACGAGCACGACGGCCCCCGGGACGAGGCCGCCGCCGAGCACCCGGTCCAGCTCGCCCACGCCGGTGGAGCGGGCCTCGGAGCGCCGCGCGTCCACCTCACCGATCGGCAGGGCCGGGCGCTCGACACCGACGGCCGCGGTGGTGTGCAGCCGCACCGCACCGACCTCGCCGACCGTGCCCCACGCCTGGCACTCACCGCACCGCCCGACCCACTTGACCGTGGTCCAGCCGCACTCGGAGCAGCGGTATCCGGCCGACCTCGTCCTCCCCGCCGCCTTCGCCATGTGCCCAACCTAGGTCGCGGCACCGACAACAGGTGGACCGGTCCGGCGGCGGCGGTCTCCGGTCGCGGGCCGGCTCACCGGTGCCTACCGTTTGGCACATGAGTCAGACACCCCCCGAAGACAGCGCCGAGAAGGACCCCGAGGACTGGACGACCGGGGACGAGCCGATGACGGGACCGCAGCGCAGCTACCTCGGCACGCTCGCGCGCGAGGCCGGGGAGGACGTCCCCGACGACCTCACCAAGGCGCAGGCCTCGGAGATGATCGACCGCCTGCAGGACCGGACCGGGCGGGGGCAGTAGCCGTCAGTACCGGCGCCAGCGGAGGTTGACGGCGTAGTCCACCCCGAGGCCCGCGTGCGTGGCCAGGATCTGGTCCGCCACCCGGGGGGCGAACTCGATCCGCACGACCGCCTCGAAGTCCTCCCGGGAGCCGAACGCCCACCGCACGTCGAGGGCCTCCCGGTGCCACCCCTGCCTGGCCCAGAAGCGTTCCACCGCGACGGGGTCGTAGGTCGGCCAGGCCCGCCGGAACCACTCGCCGAAGGTGGAGCGGCTGGCGTCGTTGTCGATCACGAAGGCCGTCCCGCCCGGTGCCACCACCCGGCCCAGCTCGGCCAGCCCGGGCTCGCAGCCCGGGCCGAAGAAGTAGGCCCAGCGCGCGTGCACGACGTCCACCGACCGGTCGGGCAGCGGGAGGTCCTGGGCCGCGCCGGCACGCACCTCGACGTTGGCCAGTCCCGCGGCGGCCACGCGCTCGCGGGCCCGCTCCACCAAGGGTGGGTGGGGCTCGACGCCGACCACGCTCGCCGCCGTTGCCGCGAAGAAGGGCAGGTGGAAACCCGCGCCGCAGCCGAGGTCGAGCACCCGCAGACCCGACCAGTCGTGCAGGCGGCGCATGGCCGCGGGCAGGACGCCGTCCGGGTCCACCCCTGCGTTTTCGACCTCGTAGGCGTCTGGCGCGTCCCAGATGTTCGGACTCGGGATCGCGTGCAGGCTCACCGGCTCTGGCCGGGTCGGCTCTTCGACTCCTTGCGGGCGTCCTTCTGGGCCTGCAACGTCGCCGGGTGCACCAGCAGCGGCAGCAGCTTGCGTCCGCCCGAGGAGCGGGCCGCCCGCACCGCCATGAGGTGGGTCTCCGCGCGGAGCACGAGCTCGTCATACGCGCCCTTGCCCATCAGCTCGGTGAGCTCGGCGGCGTTGCTGCGGAAGACCGGCTCGCGCCCGACATGGGCCTCGCTGTTGCCGGAGCAGTACCAGTCGAGGTCGTGGCCGCCCGGTCCCCAGCCACGCCGGTCGTACTCGGCGATCGTGACCTCGAGGTAGGAGGACTCGTCGGGCAGCTCGACGGTGCGGTAGGTCCGCCGGATCGGCAGCTGCCAGCACACGTCCGGCTTGGTGGTGTGCGGCGCCAGCCCCTCCAGGACGGCGTGCTGGTGCAGCGCGCAGCCGGCGCCGGCCGGGAAGCCTGGCCGGTTGAGGAAGATGCAGGCGCCGTCGACGACGCGGGTCTTCAGCTCGCCGTCCTCGGTCTCGGTCCAGCCGCCGGACTGACCGGCCGAGTGGTACTGCCACTCGTCCTCGCCGAGCTCCTGCGCGAAGCGGTCCACCCGTCGCTGGTCGTCCTCGTCGGTGAAGTGTGCCCCGAGGGTGCAGCACCCGTCGTCGGGCCGCTCGGCGTAGATGCCGCAGCAGCCGGCACCGAAGATGCACGTCCAGGAGGAGGTGAGCCAGGTCAGGTCGCAGCGGAAACGCTGTCCCGGCTCGTCGGGGTCGGTGAACTCCACCCAGGTGCGGGGAAGGTCCAGCGGGGTCTCGGGCACGACCACAGCGTAGGCGCCGCTGCCGGAGGGCTCGATTACATTGAGGTCCATGCGGCTGGGTGTGATCGACGTGGGGTCCAACTCGGTGCACCTGCTCGTCGTCGATGCCCACGTGGGCGCCCACCCGCTGCCCGCCTACACGCACAAGCTCGAGCTGCGGCTCTCCGAGCACGTCGAGGCCGACGGCAGCATCGCCGGCTCCGGTGCCGACACGCTCGTCACCTTCGTGCGCGAGTGCCTGACCATCGCCGACGACCAGGGGGTGGAGGAGCTGCTGGCCTTCGCCACCAGCGCCATCCGGGAGGCGCCCAACGGCGAGGCCGTGCTGCAACGGGTCTGCGACGCCACCGGCATCGTCCTCGAGGTCCTCTCGGGGGAGGCCGAGGCGCGTCTGACCTTCCTCGCGGTCCGACGCTGGTTCGGCTGGTCCAGCGGCCGGCTGCTCGTGGTCGACGTCGGTGGTGGCTCCCTGGAGCTGGCGGGTGGGATCGACGAGGAGGCGGATGCCGCCGTCAGCCTGCCGCTCGGCGCCGGTCGGCTCACCCGCGCCCTGCCGGGTGACCCGCCCGGACCGGAGCCGTTGCGCGAGCTGCGCACCAGGGTCCGTGCCGACATCGCGCGCGCCACCCGGGACCTGCACAAGCTGGGCGAGCCGGACCGCGCCGTGGGCACCAGCAAGACGCTGCGCTCCCTGGCCCGCATCACCGGTGCCGCCCCCAGCGAGCTGGGCCCGTATGTCGCCCGCTCCCTCGCGCGCGCGGACGTGGCCGCCTTGGTGCCGCGGCTGGCCGGTATGCCGGCTGCGCAGCGGGCCCTGCTCCCCGGGGTGTCCGAGGGGCGGGCCCCGCAGCTGCTCGCGGGGGCGATCGTCGCCGAGGCGGCGATGGACCTGCTCGGCGTGGACCGCCTCGACATCTGCCCCTGGGCGCTGCGTGAGGGCGTCATCCTGCGCCGGTTGGACTGGATCGCCGGATGAGCGGCCTGCAGGTGCCGTCGGCGCCGGTCGCCCTGTCCACGTCCTCGTGCTACCCGGAGGGCTGCGCCGCGACCTTCGACCTGGCCGACCGCCTCGGCTACGACGGTGTCGAGGTGATGGTGTTCACCGAGGAGCTGAGCCAGGAGGCGGGCGCGGTGGCCGCACTGTCGCGGCTGCACGGCATACCGATCGTCTCGGTGCACGCGCCGACCCTGCTGCTCACGCAGCGGGTGTGGGGCCCCGACCCGTGGGGCAAGGTCGACCGCTCGATCGAGCTGGCGCAGGACGTCGGCGCGCCGACCGTGGTGCTGCACCCGCCGTTCCGCTGGCAGAAGGAGTACGCCGCCGAGTTCGTCGAGGGGGTCCGGGCGAGGGAGGCCGCCAGCGGCATCCAGCTGGCCGTGGAGAACATGTTCCCGTGGCGGGCCGGCGGCCGGGAGCTGCTCGCCTACCTGCCCCACTGGGACCCGGTCGGCGAGGACTACGACCACGTCACCCTCGACCTGTCGCACACCTCCACCTCCGGGTCCGACGCCCTGGCGATGGCCGCAGCCCTCGGGCCGCGCCTCACCCACGTCCACCTCGCGGACGGCCTGGGCTCGAACAAGGACGAACACCTCGTGCCCGGCCACGGCAGCCAGCCCTGCGGCGAGCTGCTGGAGGTCCTCGCCGCACAAGGCTTCACCGGCTCGGTCGTCGTCGAGGTCAGCACCCGCAAGGTCGACCGCGAGCAGCGTGAGCTCGAGCTCGCCGAGGCGCTCGCCTTCGCCCGGCTGCACCTGGCCGCGGTGGCCACGTGACGCCCCGCGGCCCGCGCCCGGCCGGGTCCGACACCCGCGCGGACATCCTCCTCGCGGCCGCCCGGGAGTTCTCCGCCAAGGGCTACAACGGCGTCTCCGTGCGCGGCATCGCCCGCAGCGCGGGCGTGGACCCCGCCCTGGTGCACCACTACTTCGAGGGCAAGAGCGGCCTGTTCGTCGAGGCCATGCAGCTGCCGGCCGATCCCGGGCCGACGATCCTGTCGTTCCTCGAGGGGCCCCGAGAAGGCGTCGGCGAGCGCATTGCACGCGGGTTCTTCGGCCTGTGGGAGGCGCCCGAGCGCCAGGAACGCTTCGTGGCCATCGTCCGCTCGGCGGTGGGGCACGAGGACGCCAGCCGGATGCTGCGCGAGTTCCTGGCCCGTGAGGTGTTCGGCCGTATCGCCGCGAGCAGCGGCGTCCCGGACCCGCAGCTGCGCGCGGGCCTGGCCGCGAGCCAGATGATCGGCCTGGCGATGCTGCGCTACGTCATCGGCTACCCACCGGTGGTGCAGGCCGAGGTCGAGGAGCTGGTCCGCCTGGTCGGGCCGACGATCCAGCGCTACCTGGTGGAGGCCGACCCGTCCTGAGAACCGGTCACCCGGATCTTGTCGGTGCCCCTGTCGGCGGAGTACATTTCATCGCATGGTGAATAACGCCGGTGCGGCCATCGAGGTCAGGGACCTGCGGGTCGTCCGCGGCGAGCGGGTGGTCCTGCCCGGCATCTCGCTCACCGTGCCGCGGGGGCAGGTCGTCGGGCTGCTCGGACCGAGCGGTGGAGGCAAGACGACGCTGATGCGGGCGATCGTCGGTGTCCAGGTCGTCGCCGGCGGGAGCGTGACGGTGCTGGGCGAGCCGGCGGGCTCCCGGCCCTTGCGGGCCCGCGTCGGTTACGTCACGCAGGCCCCGAGCGGGTATGACGACCTGACCGTCCGCGAGAACCTCGCCTACTTCGCCCGGCTCACCGGCGAAGGGACCGAGGCGGTCGACCGTGTCGTCGGAGCCGTGGACCTCGGGAGCCACGTCCACCAGAAGGTGGCCAGGCTCTCCGGCGGGCAACGCTCCCGCGTCTCCCTGGCCGCAGCCCTCGTCGGTGGCCCGGAGCTGCTGGTCCTCGACGAGCCCACGGTCGGGCTCGACCCCGTCCTGCGCCGCGACCTGTGGGAGCTGTTCCACCGGCTCGCCGACTCCGGGACGACCCTGCTCGTCTCGAGCCACGTCATGGACGAGGCGACCCGCTGCGACCGGTTGGTGCTCCTGCGCGAGGGTGTGGTCCTGGCCGACGAACCCCCGGACGAGCTGCTGCGGCGCACCGGCGCACCCGACGCCGAGGCGGCGTTCCTCACCCTGATCGACCGGGCCGACCGGGCCGACCGGGCCGATGGGGCCGATGGGACCGACGGGGCCGACGGGGCCGGTGGAGCCGACCGGGCTGGCGGCGCGGACCGGGCGGCGACGCCGGAGGTGGCGTCATGAACCCCGGGCTGACCCTGGCGACGACGGCGCGGGTGCTGCGGCAGGTCCGCTCCGACCCACGCACGGTCGCGATGCTCGTCGTCGTGCCCTGCGCCCTGATCGGCCTGCTCGCCTGGGTCTTCGACGGCAGCGCGCAGGTCTTCGACCGGATCGGCGCGCCGCTCCTGGGCGTGTTCCCCTTCGTCGTGATGTTCCTCGTGACCAGCGTGGCCACCCTGCGGGAGCGCTCGTCCGGGACGCTGGAGCGTCTGCTGTCCACGCCGCTCGGCAAGGGCGACTTCCTCGCCGGCTATGCGATCGCGTTCGGTGCGCTGGCCGTCATACAGGCCCTCGTGGCGACCGGCTTCGCGATCTGGGTGTGCGGCCTGGACGTCGCCGGCCCGGGGTGGCAGCTCGTCGCGGTGGCGGTGCTGGACGCGGTCCTGGGCGCGGCCATCGGGCTGTTCGTGAGCGCCTTCGCGCGCACCGAGGTCCAGGCGGTGCAGTTCATGCCCGCGTTCGTCCTGCCGCAGTTCCTGCTGTGCGGGCTGCTCCTGCCGCGCGCGGAGCTGCCCGACGTCCTGCACTGGGTCTCCGACGTGCTGCCGCTGTCCTACGCGGTCGACGCGATGGTCGCCGTCACCTCCGAGGCCCGACCCAGCGGCGACGTCGGCCACGACCTCGGCGTGGTGGCCCTGTTCGTCGTGGCCGCCCTCGTGCTCGGTGCCACGACCCTGCGACGCCGCACCCCCTGAGTTGCCGGACGGCGGTCCCCGGGCCGTGCGGCCCCCGGTGGGCGGGGATAGCCTGTTGCCGCACCAGGGCCCGGAACCACCGCGGACCGGCAGCACCCACGGAGGACCGACGTGATCGATGCCAGCGGCGCCCTGCGCCAGGGACTGCTCCACCTCGCCCGCAGCGAGCGCGTGCGTGACGTCATCGAGCAGGCCCCGGTGAGCAGGTCGGTCGTGCACCGCTACGTCGCCGGCGCCGGCACCCAGGACGCCATCGCCGCCGTCCGCTCGATCTGCGACACCTCTCGCCTCGCCACCGTCGACTACCTCGGCGAGGACACCCTCGACCTGGAGCAGGCGCAGGCCACCCGCGACGCCTACCTCGCCCTGCTGTCCGCCCTTTCCGAGGAGGGCCTCACCCGCGACGGCAGGGCCGAGGTCAGCGTCAAGCTCACCGCCATCGGGGCGTCCCTGCCCGGCGACGGCCAGAAGGTCGCCCTCGAGCACGCCCGCGAGATCTGCCAGGCCGCCGGCAACGCGGGCACCACCGTCACCCTCGACATGGAGAACCACACGACCACCGACGCCACCCTCGCGGTGCTGCACGAGCTGCGCCAGGACTTCCCCTGGGTCGGTGCCGTCCTGCAGGCCTACCTGCACCGCACCGAGGCCGACTGCCGGGACCTGGCCCACGCCGGGAGCCGGGTACGGCTGTGCAAGGGCGCCTACAAGGAGCCGGAGTCGGTGGCCTACCAGAGCCGCAGCGAGGTCGACCGGTCCTACGTGCGGTGCCTGAAGGTCCTCATGGAGGGCGACGGCTACCCCATGGTCGCCAGCCACGACCCGCGGCTGGTCGAGATCGCACGTGCCCTTGCGACCTAGGCGCACCGCGAGCCGGACTCCTTCGAGTACCAGATGCTGTTCGGCATCCGCCCC
>JAICSZ010000225.1 GCA_025936615.1 Pedococcus sp.
AACGCCCGGCTCCATTCCGAACCCGGAAGCTAAGCCCTTCAGCGCCGATGGTACTGCACTGGTGACGGTGTGGGAGAGTAGGACGCAGCCGGACATACTTTCAAAAAGGGCCTTCCCAGATGGGGAGGCCCTTTTTGCTTTCCCGGCCCTGTGGTGCGACCACAGCGCAGGGCTCCCTAGACTTCATCCGACCCAGCGCAACGAGGAGCGATCCGTGCCCGAGAACCAGCCCGGCAAAGGTGGCCATGCCCGTCGTCCGTCTGGGGGCAGTGGCGCTCGCGGCCAGGCGCCGAGGGGCCGTGGCCAGGCAGCCGGAGGGCGGGGTCAGGCAGCCGGAGGGCGGGGTCAGGCTCCCTCGGGTCCCGGGCAGCGACAGCGGCCGGAGACGTCGGCCGGGACGCGCGGGCCGGGGGCGTTCGACAACAGCGAGCGCCGGGGCGGGTCTCGACTGGCGCCGAAGAAGCCGCGACTGCCCGAGCCCAGGATCGCCGAGGGCGTGACGGGCAAGGAGCTCGACCGTTCTGTCCACCAGCAGCTGCGCACCCTGAGCAAGGAGAACGCCGAGGGGGTGGCACAACACCTGGTGATGGTCGCCGCACTACTCGAGGCCGACGACCTCGGGGGCGCCGAGGCCCACGCCGAGACGGCGGTCCGGCGGGCCGGGCGGGTCCCCGCGGCCCGCGAGGCGCTGGGGTTGGTGGCGTACCGCAAGGGAGAGTGGGCACGGGCGCTCAGCGAGTTCCGGACGGTGCGGCGGCTCAGCGGTTCCTCGCACCTGTTGCCGCTCATGGTCGACTGCGAGCGCGGGCTGGGACGTCCCGAGCGCGCCCTCGAGCTGGCGACCTCGCCGGAGGCGCGCACCCTTGCTGTGGAGGACCGCGTCGAGCTGGCGATCGTGGTCTCCGGCATCCGGCGCGACCGTGGAGAGCTGGACGCTGCGCGCCTGGCTCTGGAGATCCCGCAGCTCAAGGCCACCAACCGACGGCCGTGGTCGGCTCGGCTGGCCTACGCGTACGCCGAGGCCCTGTTGGCGCTGGGGAGGACCGAGGAGGCGCGCGACTGGTTCGCCCGCGCGGCCGACAGCGACGACGACCTGCAGACTGACGCCTCCGAGCGGCTGGGTGAGCTCGACGGGGTGGTGCTGACCGACCTCCTCGAGGGGGAGGACCACGAGGACGAGGCCTAGTGCCGGACGGTCTGGTCGGCCAGTACGCCGGGGTCGTGTGCGACCTCGACGGGGTCGTCTACCGCGGCCCCGAGGCGGTCGACCACGCCGTTGCGGCGCTGTCGACGCTGGCCCTGCCCGTGGTCTACGCCACGAACAACGCCTCACGACCGCCGGGCGACGTGGCGGCGCACCTGGCCGAGCTCGGGCTAACCGTCTCGGACGCCGAGGTGGTGACCAGTTCGCAGGCAGGTGCGCGCGAGCTGGCCGACCGGTTGCCTCCCGGCGCGACCGTGCTGGCTGTCGGGGGCAGTGGGGTGGCGGACGCCTTGCGGGACAACGGTTTCCGCGTGCTGACCGCTCGCGAGGCGCGGGATGCCGCCGGGGCCCAACTGGACGCGGTCCTCCAGGGCTACGGGTCGGAGGTCACCGCTGCAGACCTGGCCGAGGCCGCGTATGCCGTGTCGGCAGGTGCCGTATGGGTGGTCACCAACACGGACGAGACGCTGCCGACGAACCGCGGCACGGCACCTGGCAACGGGACGCTGGTCGACGCCGTGCGCCGGGCCACGCGGCTCGAGCCGACCGTGGTGGGGAAGCCGCACGCGCCGCTGTACCAGCTGTGCGCCAGCCGGCTCGGCCTCGACGTGCGCGTAGTCCTGGCCGTGGGCGATCGGCTCAGCACGGACATCGCCGGGGCCTCCGAGGCGGGCATGGACTCGGTCCTGGTGCTGACCGGTGTCGACTCGGTCACCTCAGTGGCGTCGGCCGAGCCGGCCCGCCGTCCAACATTCGTGGTGGAGGACCTGCGGTCGCTGACGAAGCCCTACGCCGCTCCCCGGAGGGACGACGGGTGGTGGTCGTGTGGAGAGGAGCGCCGCCGACTCGTGACCGACCGCTGGGAGGTCGCGGCCCAGGGCTCACCCATCGAAGCGGCCCGCGCCGCCCTCGCCGCGGTGCACGAGGCGCTCGACCGCGGTGACATCGACAGCGGGGCCGCAGGCGCGCTGCTGTCGGACCTCGACCGCTGGCAGTAGCGTGAGCCCTGCGAACGGCGCCCGCCGTCGCGAAGGAGGGACGACAATGGCGTTCGAGTCGGTGCGCAGCTACATCCAGCTCGCGAGCGGCCTGGGGGAGATGACCCGGGCCCGGGCCATGGAGGCCGCCCAGGGTTTGCTGTCGCTTCCGGGCGCGGACGAGGTGACCCGTCGCGCGGTGCGCGCATCCACGCTGGCCGACCAGCTCCTCGAGGCCGCGAAGGCAAACCGGGCCAACCTGCTCGCGCTCGTCCAGCACGAGGTCGAGTCGGCCCTCAAGCGTGCGGACGTGGCAAGGGTGGCCGACGTGCGAGCCGCCCAGCTCACGGTGAGCGCCCTGGCCAAGGAGATCGCCGACCTGCACGGCATGCTGCGTGCCGGTGGTGCGGTGGCGGGCCGGAGGTCCGGGGCGGTTTCGACCACCGTGCACGCGGACGCGCCATTCGCAGAGGCTGTGACGACCAGCGCGGCGACGACGACCAGGACGGCCACGGCGGAGAAGGCACCTGTCCGGAAGAGCACGGCGAAGAGGGCGCCCGCGAAGAAGGCCGCCGTCAACAGGACCGCGGCAAAGCAGACCACGGCGCAGAAGGCGGCCGCGAAGAAGGTCAGCGCCACAAAGGCGACGGCGGCCAAGAAGACGCCGGCCAAGAAGACGACCGCCCAGAAGACCCCGGCCAAGAAGACCACCGCCAAGAGGGCGACTGCGGCCAGGAAGGCCACGGCCAAGAAGGCGAACCCGTGAGCGAGCAGCGCCCACAGCCTGAACCCCAGCAGCCAGAGGCACCAGTCGAGCGGGGGCTGGGCGAGCACGCGACCGGCGACATCGTCATCGACTCCGCCCTGCAGGACCTGCGCAACGCCCCCGACGACGACCTCGACGCCCAGATCGAGGCGGGTCGGCGGGTGCAGGAGACCCTGCACGCCCGGCTGGGTGACCTCGGCGGCGAGTGAGCGGCGGCGCACGACTCGACCTCGAGCTGGTCCGCCGGGGGCTGGCCCGTTCGCGGGGTCACGCCAAGGAGCTGATCGAAGCCGGTGACGTGAGCGTGGGCGGGGCCCGCGCCACGAAACCGGCTGCCCCCGTCGCCGCGGACGAGACCATCGACGTGCGCGTGGAGGGTCCGCGCTGGGTCGGCCGCGCGGCATACAAGCTGGTGGGGGCGCTTGAGGCGTTCGGCCCGCACGGGCTGACGGTGAGCGGTCGCCGGTGCCTGGACGTGGGGGCGTCGACCGGAGGGTTCACCCAGGTGCTGCTGCACCACGGGGCTGCGCACGTGACCGCGCTCGACGTCGGTCGCGGCCAGCTGGCGCCCGGGGTCGCCGCCGACCAGAGGGTCACCGAGCGGTCGGGCACCACGGTCCGGGGACTGGCTCCGGCTGACGTCGGTGGCACCGTCGACCTGCTCGTGGCGGACCTGAGCTTCATCTCCCTGACGCTCGTGGTAGGGGACCTCGCGCGCTTGCTGGACCCCGAGGGCGATGCCGTGGTGCTGGTCAAGCCCCAGTTCGAGGTGGGCCGCGCCCGCCTGGGCAAGGGTGGGATCGTGCGGTCGGCGACAGACCGGGCCTGGGCAGTCACCGAGGTCGCACGAGCCGCGATCGACGCCGGGCTGCACCCCAAGGCCCTGGCCCCGAGCCCCATCGAGGGTGGGGAGGGCAACGCGGAGTACCTGTTGTGGCTGACCCCCCGCGCAGCCGAGTCGATCGGATGGCAGGCTCTGGTGAGGACCGCCGACCAGGTGAGCGTGGAGGGAGCCTCGTGAGCGAAGCAGAGCACCGCCGGATCCTGCTCGTGGCGCACCCCCGCCGCCAGGAGGCCCACGACGTCGCCGCTGGCGTCGTGGACAAGCTCGAGGCCGCCGGCGTCGAGGTGACCATGGTTCCCGACGAGGCGGCGGCGGTCGACCTGGGGGCGGGTCACGGCGTGATCCCGGCTGACCCGGCGCGACCCGCCGAGGGGTGCGAGCTGGTCTGTGTGCTCGGCGGTGACGGCACGATCCTGCGCGGTGCCGAGATGTCCCGCGGGTCGGATGCACCGCTGCTCGGGGTCAACCTCGGGCACGTGGGCTTCCTCGCCGAGGCAGAGCGTGAGGACATCGCGGCAACCGTCCAGCACATCGTGGACCGTACCTACACGGTCGAGGAGCGGACCACGCTGGAGGTCACCGCGCACGTGGACGGCGACCCGGTCTACCGGAGCTGGGCGCTCAACGAGGTGACCGTCGAGAAGGCCAACCGCGAGCGGATGCTCGAGGTGGTCGCCGAGATCGACGGTCGACCGCTGACGACGTGGGGCTGCGACGGGGTGGTCGTCGCGACGCCGACCGGGTCGACCGCCTACGCGTTCTCCGCCGGGGGGCCGGTCGTCTGGCCGGACGTGGAGGCGCTGCTGCTCGTGCCGATCAGCGCGCACGCGCTGTTCGCCCG
>JAICSZ010000226.1 GCA_025936615.1 Pedococcus sp.
AGGCCACGTCCAGTGGCGGCTCGCCCTACACCAGCCTGCTGATCTTCCTGCTGCCCGTGGCGCTGATCGTGTTCATGGTGTGGAGCCAGCGGCGCCGCCAGCGCGCGACCCAGGAGCTGCAGTCCGCCCTGCAGGTCGGCGACGAGGTGTGCACGACCTCCGGCCTGTTCGGGACGATCACCTCGCTCGAGGGCGACGTGGCCATCCTCGAGGTCGCCCCGGGCGTGAGCGTGCGCTTCGACCGGCGGGCCATCGGCCTGAAGACGGCACCGAAGACCGGCGCCGACACCAGCAGCAAGTAAGGCTCACCGCACGTGGCAATCAACCCGCACAACCGCAAGCCGATCCGGGTCCTGTCCGCACTGGCTGCGATCATCGTGGGCCTCTACGTCCTGCTGTTCGCCGTGGCGCAGTGGGGCACCGCCCAGACCACCCCCAAGCTCGGGCTCGACCTCGAGGGTGGCACCCAGATGATCCTCCAGCCGGTGCTGGTGGGGACGAACAAGGTCTCCAGCGACCAGCTCAGCCAGGCGCGCGACATCATCACCCAGCGCGTCGACGCCAACGGTGTGGCCGGTGCAGAGGTCACCACTCGCGGCGGACAGGACATCGTCGTCACGATGCCGGGCGTGCCCGACAAGGCGACCGAGGACGCGATCCGCAAGTCCTCGCAGATGCGCTTCCGCGCGGTCCTCGTGGCCCAGCCCACGGCCGCCCAGCCCGTGCCGACGTCGACCCCCAGTGGCACGGCCACCGGCACGGGGTCGACCACCGCCCCGGCTGGCAAGGTTCCGTCGAGCGCGACCGCCACCTCCTCGGCCACCACCCAGTCCAAGTCGGCCCTGCCGGGTGCCTTCGTGCAGGCAACGACCCCGCCTGCGACGCCCACCGGCTCTGCGACCACTGCCCCGAACGCCAAGCCCCAGAACCCCAGCGACACCGCCTGGATCACCCCTGAGCTGACCAAGCAGCTCCAGGAGCTCGACTGCACCAACGCCGACGCGCTCGACAAGATCGTCGACGACCCTGCCAAGCCGCTGGTCACCTGCAACGACGACGGCACCGAGAAGTACATCCTCGGTCCGGTCGAGGTCCGCGGCGACCAGATCAAGGACGCCGTCGCCGGCTACCAGACGCTGTCCAACGGGCAGCCGTCCTCGATCGTCGAGATCCGCCTGTCCTTCAACGGCTCCGGCACCACGGCCTTCGGCAAGGTCACCTCGCGACTGGTCAACCTGCCCGACCCGCGCAACCGCTTCGCGGTCACCCTCGACTCCAAGGTGCTGACCGCGCCGGTCGCCCAGGCCGCGATCCTCGACGGCAACGCCAGCATCACCGGCAACTTCACCCTTGACAGCGCGCGCGACCTGGCCAACCAGCTGAAGTTCGGCGCCCTGCCCATCTCGTTCACCCTGCAGACCCGCGACCAGATCAGCCCGACGCTCGGTGGCGAGCAGCTCCGCTACGGGCTGTACGCCGGCATCATCGGCTTCATCCTGGTGTTCCTGTACTCGCTGTTCCAGTACCGCGCCCTCGGCTTCGTCACCGTCCTTTCGATCGTCATCGCGGCCCTGCTCACCTACGTGTCGATCACCCTGCTCGGCTGGTCGCACAACTTCCGCCTCGACATGGCCGGCATCACCGGGCTGATCGTCGCGATCGGTGTCACCGCAGACTCGTTCATCGTCTACTTCGAACGCATCCGTGACGAGGTGCGCGAGGGACGTCCCCTGCGCGCCGCCGTCGACACCGGGTGGCGTCGCGCGCGGCGGACCATCCTGGCCGCGGACGGCGTGAACTTCCTCGCGGCCGTGGTGCTCTACCTGCTCGCGGCCTCCAACGTGCGCGGCTTCGCGTTCACCCTCGGCCTGACGACGATCATCGACCTCCTGATCGTGGTCATGTTCACCCACCCGCTGGTGGCGCTGCTGGCCGGGACCAAGTTCTTCGGTGGTGGGCACCGGCTGTCCGGCCTGGACCCGGAGCGCCTGGGCGCCAAGACGGTCCGGTATGCCGGTCGTGGCCGCGTCTCAATGCCGACGCCCGCCGTGCAACGCACCGCCACGAGCGACGGGAGCGCCCTGTGACCAGCTTCGCCAGCATCGGCAACGACCTCTACACCGGCAAGCGGTCCGTGGACTTCGTCGGTCGCTACAAGCAGTGGTACGTCGTGTCCGGGGTCTTCGTCCTGCTGGCCGCCATCGGCTTGGTGTGGCACGGACTCAACCTGAGCCTGGAGTTCCGCGGTGGCTCCGAGTTCCGCGTCTCCGGGGTGACCTCGAGCAGCTACGAGCAGACGGCCAAGGACGCGGTGACGAGCGTCTCGGCCGCGGGCGCACCCGAGGTCACCAAGGTCGGCACCGACACCGTCCGCGTGCAGACCGAGAAGCTCGACGACGCCCAGGCCGAACAGGTCAAGACGGCCCTCGCCAAGGACTTCGGCGTCCCGGAGACCAAGATCTCCTCGTCCTTCGTCGGCCCGTCGTGGGGTGCCTCGGTGAGCCAGAAGGCGCTGAAGGCGCTGCTCGTCTTCCTCGCCCTCGTCTCGGTCGTGATGGCGATCTACTTCCGCACCTGGAAGATGGCGGTGTCGGGCCTGGTCGCGCTGTTGCACGACCTGTTCATCACGGTCGGCATCTACGCACTGGCGGGCTTCGAGGTGTCGCCGGCGACGATGATCGGCTTCCTCACCATCCTGGGGTACTCGCTCTACGACACCGTCGTCGTGTTCGACAAGGTGCGCGAGAACACCGGGGAGGCCATGGGCAACGGCCGGATGACCTACGCCCAGGCGGCCAACCTCGCGGTCAACCAGACCCTGGTCCGCTCCATCAACACCACCGTGGTCGCGCTGCTGCCGATCGCCTCCATCCTGGTCATCGGCTTCCTGTTCCTCGGCCCGGGAACCCTGCTCGACCTGGCCCTCGCGCTGTTCGTCGGCATCGCCGTCGGCGCCTACTCCTCGGTGTTCATCGCCACCCCGCTGTTCGTCCACCTGCGCGCCCACGAGCCCGCTGTCATGGACCTCGCCAAGCGGGCCAAGCGCTACCAGGAGCGCCACGGCGGTGTGGTGTCGTCCTCGGACGCGGCGCCGGTCCCGCACCAGCCGGACGCCGAGGAGCAGGCCGAGGCAGCCCGTGACGGATCCGATGAGCCAGAGCGGGTCGGCGCTCGAGCAACCAGGGACGGTGCCCCCGTTCGCGAGACCCACCGGTACGCGCAGAGTGGCCCCCGCAACCAGCCGCGCCGGGCACCCAAGTCGCGTCGCTAGCCGGGTATCCGTCGATGTCGAGCGCTGGGATTGCGGAGCTGGTCTCTTCACGGCTGCGTGACATCCCGGACTTCCCCGCGCCCGGAGTCGTGTTCAAGGACGTCACGCCGCTGCTCGCCGACGGCCACGCCTTCGGCGAGCTCGTGCGCGACATGGCCCAGCGGTGGCGCGGCATGGTGGACGTGGTGGTCGGGATCGAGGCTCGCGGCTTCATCTTCGGAGCGGCCCTCGCCCACGAGCTCGGCATCGGCTTCGTCCCCGTGCGCAAGGCCGGCAAGCTACCGGGGCGCACCCTCGGCGTCTCCTACGACCTCGAGTACGGCAGTGCCCGCATCGAGCTCCACGCGGACTCCTTCGTCGGCGGAGAACGCGTGCTCCTGGTCGACGACGTGCTCGCCACAGGGGGAACCGGCGCCGCCGCCTGGCAGCTCCTGGAGGAGGCGGGCGCCAAGGTGGTTGCCTTCGAGACCGTCGTCGAGCTGGCGTTCCTGCACGGGCGTGAGCGGCTCCCGGGGCGCGACGTCCGCTCGGTTGTGGTGGTCAACTAGGCTTTCTCCATGAGCGAGGAGGTCGTCGCAAGGAGCGCGGAACGCGCCGCGCCGACCTCTGGGCCGTCCTCGGCCAGCCGCATCCGCGCGCGGCTCGCCCGCCTCGGCAGCCGAGGGGGGCCGACCAACCCGGTCCTCGAGCCGCTGCTGCAGAGCGTGCGGGCCACCCACCCACGCGCCGACCTGTCCGTCATCGAGCGCGCCTACGCGGTCGCCGAGGAAGCGCACCGCGGCCAGAAGCGCAAGTCCGGCGACGCCTACATCACCCATCCCCTCGCGGTGACCACGATCCTGGCCGAGCTCGGCATGACGCCGGCCACCCTGGCAGCGGCGCTGTTGCACGACACGGTGGAGGACACGGCATACAGCCTCGAGGCCCTCGGCCGCGACTTCGGCGACGAGGTCGCGATGCTGGTCGACGGGGTGACCAAGCTCGACAAGGTGACCTACGGCGACGCCGCGCAGGCCGAGACGGTGCGCAAGATGGTCGTGGCCATGGCGCGCGACATCCGGGTGCTGGTCATCAAGCTCGCCGACCGCCTCCACAACGCCCGCACCTGGCGCTACGTCTCGGTCGAGTCGGCGCAGCGCAAGGCCCGCGAGACCCTCGAGATCTACGCCCCGCTGGCCCACCGGCTGGGCATGAACACCATCAAGTGGGAGCTCGAGGACCTCTCGTTCGCCACGCTCTACCCCAAGGTGTACGACGAGATCGTGCGCCTGGTCGCCGAGCGCGCACCCGCCCGCGAGGAGTACCTCGCCGGGGTCCGCGAGCAGGTCGGCTCCGACCTCAAGGCGGCCA
>JAICSZ010000480.1 GCA_025936615.1 Pedococcus sp.
ATAGAGGCCTGATTCCACGAGTGATTCCACGCGACATCACAGCCGGGGTAGTCACCAGAGAAGATGCAGGTCGCCTTGGGTGCCCCCGGCAGGATTCGAACCTGCGCACCCGCCTCCGGAGGGCGGTGCTCTATCCCCTGAGCTACGGGGGCTCAGCGACCCGGAAAGGTTACCAGGGAGACGACTACGGACCGCGTCGCGGGCCGGTACGGTGACGGCGTGCCGGAGCGACCGCCTCGGGTGCTGGTCGTCGACGACGAGGCCGTCATCCGCCAGCTGATCGTGATCAATCTCGAGCTGGAGGGCTTCGAGGTCCACGAGGCGGTGGACGGGCTGGACGCGCTGGAGAAGGCACGCGAGGTCGACCCGGACGTGGTGACGCTGGACGTGATGATGCCGGGGCTGGACGGCATGACCACCGCCCGCCGGCTGCGGTCCGACCCGCTGACGAGGCGGGCCCGGATCGTGCTGATCAGCGCCCGGACCCGGCCGGCGGACCTGGAGCAGGGCGCGGAGGCCGGCGCCGACGACTACGTGATCAAGCCGTTCGACCCGGACGACGTCGTCGACGCGGTGCGGCGGCTGGCGGACCAGGACCAGGTCAGCTGAGCGGGCGTGCGCCCCGCTCGCGCAGCATCTGCTCCATCGTCACGACCTCGTTCTGCTGCGCGGTGGCGATCGCGGCGGCCATCGTCCGGACGTACGGCTCCGTGGCGTGGTCGGCGCCGTACTGCGCCATCGGCAGGCCGCCCTCGTGGTGGCGGATCATCAGCTGCAGGAAGTAGACGTCCATCGCGTTGCCGCGCAGCCCGCGCAGCTTGGCCAGCTCGGCCTGGGTCGCCATTCCCGGCATCAGCTGGCCGGTCGCGACCGTGTGCTCCATCCAGGACATCTGCGGGAGGTCGGACTGGCCGGTCTGCCCCCACGACTCGAGCCAGCCGCGCATCTGGCCGATCTGGGCGAGCTGCCCGGTCTCTATGTCGAACGCGAGCAGCCGTACCGCCGGGTCCGTGCTGTTGTCCCGCACCACCTGGGCCATCTGCACGGCCTGGTCGTGGTGGGTCGCCATGTCCCGGGCGAAGCCGGCGTCGACCGAGTCGACGGCGGGCGGGCGGTCGGTCCCGATGCCGGTGACGACCGTCAGCGCCGCACCGGCACCGAGCAGCGCGACGGCGCAGATCACGCCGAGCGCGACGAGGAGCCACCGTGGGCGGCGGGAGTCGTAGTCGACCTCAGCGGTGTCCGGGTGCTGCTCCAGAGTCGCCACGCGTTCAGTCTGCCCCTTCCGGGTCCGGCCGGCTCGGGACCAAGGTCACCCGCTCGCCGACGGCGCGGCCGCTCCGGACGGGTCCGGCGGCGACGGGTTGGCCTTGAAGTCGGGGTTGGTGCAGGTCGCGCCGAACTCAGGGGTCACCGCGGAGTTGAGCCGCAGGTCGTTGATGAACCGGTCGACGCGGGAGTCGGTCGCGCTGTCGACGAACAGCTGGTGGCCCCAGGACTGCAGCGAGACGTTCGACTTGAGCCCCGGGTATGGGCTCAGCGCCATGTAGCCGACACCCGAGACCTTCTGCTTCAGCGCGTCGACCTGGTCGGCGGCCAGCCCCGGCTTGTACGTGATCCAGACCGCGCCGTGCTCCAGCATGTGCACCGCGTTCTCCTTGCGGAGCTCGGACGGGTACACGGTGCCGTTGCAGTCGGCCCAGGTCGGGTCGTGGTCGCCGCCGAACGGCGGGCTGTCGGTGTAGTTGACGACGCCCTGCACGTGGTTGCGGCTCGGGAAGTCCTTCAGCACGATGCCCGGGATCGCCTTCGCGTCCTCGGCCTTGGCCTCGGGGCTGTTCTGGTTGGACTTGTTGATCTTGACTACCGCGTACCCGATGACGAGGCCGGCGAAGACGACCACGACCACGGTGAGCGCGATCAGGCCCCACGGCTTCGGCCGGCCGGTGGTGATCGGCGGCGGAGGCCTGCGCCCGGACCGG
>JAICSZ010000134.1 GCA_025936615.1 Pedococcus sp.
CCACGGGCCTCGTCGACCCCGAGATCGAAGTCCGTCCGGCGCGCGGCCAGGTCCCCGATCTCGTGAAGGAGATCAAGATCCGCGCGGAGAAGAACGAGCGCGTCCTGGTCACGACGCTGACCAAGAAGATGGCCGAGGACCTCACCGACTACCTCCTCGACAAGGGCGTTCGGGTCAGGTACCTCCACAGCGAGGTCGACACGCTCCGGCGGGTCGAGCTGCTGCGCGAGCTGAGGCTCGGGGAGTACGACGTCCTGGTCGGCATCAACCTCCTCCGCGAGGGTCTCGACCTGCCCGAGGTGTCGCTCGTGAGCATCCTCGACGCCGACAAGGAGGGCTTCCTGCGCTCGGCGCGCTCGCTGATCCAGACCATCGGTCGCGCCGCCCGCAACGTGTCCGGGCAGGTGCACATGTACGCCGACTCCGTCACGCCCTCGATGCGCGAGGCGATCGACGAGACGCAGCGCCGCCGCGAGATCCAGATCGCGTACAACCTCGAGGCGGGGGTCGACCCGCAGCCGCTGCGCAAGAAGATCGCCGACATCACCGACATGTTGCAGCGCGAGGACGCCGACACCGCCAGCCTGATGGGCTCCGGGCGCACGCAGTCGCGCGGGAAGGCCGGTGGGGGCGGCCGGGGCGGGCGTGGAGCGCTGCAGGCCGACGCCGGCGTGGCCGCCGACCGGCTGCGCGACCTGCCTGCCAACGACCTGGCCAACCTGATCCAGGAGCTGTCCGCCCAGATGCACCAAGCTGCCGCAGACCTGCACTTCGAGCTCGCGGCACGACTGCGCGACGAGATCGGCGACCTCAAGAAGGAGCTGCGCCAGATGTCGGCGGCCACCAGCTAGCCGGGTCGCCTGTCGGTTTCCGTCAATTGTCCGAGGCCGCACACCGGTCGTCTCTGCGATGGTGAGCAGTGATGCCCACAGCGTTCGAGCCCTACCTGCCGGCGATGCTGCCTGCATGGGCCGCCCAGGACCCGGGCCTGTCGTCGCGGCTGGTCCGGGGCAGCCTGGTCATGTTCGACATCAGCGGCTTCACGCGGCTGACCGAGCGGCTGGCGGCTCGTGGCCGGGCAGGGGCTGAGGAGCTCAGCGACATCCTCGACGCCGTCTTCGGGACGTTGGTCGAGCGCGCGCTCAGCGAGGGCTGCGACCTGCTCAAGTGGGGCGGCGACGCCGTGCTCCTGCTGGCCGAAGGGCCGGACGCGCCGGTCCGCGCCTGTCGGGCGGCGCTGCGGATGCGTGCCGCCATCGGCAAGGTCGGCCACCTGCGGACGAGCGTCGGGCCCGTCGTGCTCCGCGCCTCCTGCGGGGTGGTGACGGGGGAGGTGGCCCTGGTCCTGGCGGGCGACCCGGCGCTGCACCGCGAGCTGATGGTGGTCGGCCCGGCGGCGACCGCGGTGGCCACCATCGAAGGCGTGGCCACTGCGGGCCAGGTCCTGGTCGACGACGCGACCGCCCGGGCCCTGGACCCGAGCCTGCTGGGGGAGCGGGTCGGACCGGGATGGACGCTGACCGGCATGCCGCACCTCCCCTCGGCGAACGGCGCCGACGGCGGTGGTGCTGGCCTGCACCGGCAGGGCCTGGACGGCGACCGCCCCGACCGCGAGGGCCTCGACCGCGACGAGGTCGGCCAGCTGCTGCCCCCGCAGCTGCGAGTGCACCTCACCCGCGGTGCGCACGAGCCGGAGCACCGGGTGGTCACCGCGGCGTTCCTGCGGTTCGAGGCGACCGACGAGCTCCTGGAGCGTGGCGGCATCGACGCGCTGGCGCGCGGCGTGGACGAGCTGGTCCGCAACGCGCAGGACGCGACCCACCGCCACGGCGTGTCGTTCCACGAGTCCGACATCGACGTCGACGGCGGCAAGATCATGCTGGTTGCCGGGGCGCCGCTCAGCTCCGGCGACGACCTCGACCACATGCTCGCGACAGTGCGGCTCGTCGTCGACCGCGCGACGACGGTGCCCGTGCGCGCCGGCGTGGCCCAGGGGCGCGTCTTCACCGGTGACCTGGGACCCGCCGCACGCCGGACCTACTCCGTCAAGGGCGGTGCCGTGAACCTCGCGGCGCGGCTGGCGGCGAGGACCGCCACCGGGCAGATCCGCCTCCCCGTCGAGCTGCTCGAGCACAGCCGCCTCAGCTGGCAGCTGTCCGACCGGGCTGCCCTGCGGCTGAAGGGGATTGCCGATGACGTGCCCACCGCTGCGCTGGGCGTTGCGACCTCGTCGACCGTGGGCTCGCCGGACACCGTCATGGTGGGCAGGGAGCGCGAGCTCGGACTGGTCCGGGCGGCCCTGGAGAGGCTGGGCGACCTCGACGGCGGCTCGCTCGTCGTCCTTGGGGAGCCCGGCATGGGCAAGACGCGGCTGGTCGCCGAGGTCGTGAGCGAGGCGGCGGACTTCCCGGTCCTGCGTGCCGAGTGCGGGCACAGTGGGGCGGCTGCCCCCTACGCCACCGTGCGCACCCTGCTGGCCGAGGCCTTCGGCATCACCGGCCTCTCCAACGCGGCGCGAGGCGTCGCGCGGATCCGCGAGGTGGTGGGGGCGCTGGCCCCGGAGCTGTTGGAGCAGCTGCCGCTGCTGGGTGCCGTCTTCGACGTGACCGTGTCCAGGGGTGGGCCGGACCTGCGCGCCCTGGACGAGGAGTTCCGCAGCGACGCACTGCACCGGCTGGTGGTCGACCTCCTGCGCGCGGTGGTCCTTAGCCCGACCGTCATCGTCATCGAGGACACCCACCTGATGGATGCCGACAGCGGGCGAGTCCTCGACCACCTCATGGCCCACGCCGAGGACCGCCCCTGGCTGCTGGTCAGCACCCGCCGGGACGCGCCCGAGGGGTGGACGCCGGCGGTCGGCGAACGCATCAGGCTGTTGCCGCTCGACGGTGGGCAGTCGGACGCCATGGCCGAGCTGGTCGTGCCGGACCACCCGCTGCCCCCGGCGCTCGCGCACGAGCTCGCCGTCCGAGCAGGCGGCCACCCCCTGTTCCTGCGCGAGCTGGTCCTCGCGGCCTCACGGGGGGACCAGCTCGACGACCTGCCACTGACGGTCGAGGAGCTCGTGTCGGTGCAGATCGACTCCCTGCCAGCGGCCCCGAGAGCCCTCCTGCGCAGGGCCGCCGTGCTCGGTGTCACCTTCACCAACCAGCTCCTCGAGGAGGTGGCCACGGACGGTGGCGTGGCCAATCCCACGGACCTGCCGCACCAGATGGAGGCCCTCGCTGCGTTCATCGTCCCCAGCGGCGGGCGCAAGTGGCAGTTTCGCCACACGGTGCACCGCGAGGCCGCATATGCCGGGTTGCCCGTCAAGGTCCGTGCGCGGCTGCACGCCCGGGTGGGTGACGTCCTCGCCCGGTCGCCGCGCAACCTGGCCCGTCACCCCGAGGTCCTGGCGCACCACTACTTCGCCGCTGGACGGTTCGACGACGCGTGGGGGTGCGCCCGCAGGGCGGGTCGCAAGGCGCTCGACAGGGCCGCGCCGGAGGCCGCTGCCGAGGCGTTCGCCAGGGCGGCCGAGTCGGCCGCGCGGGCGGCTTCGGTCGGCGTCGAGGAACAGGCGCTTGACCTGGAGTCGTGGGGGGACGCGTTGTTCCTCTGTGGCCGTTCCGGTGAGGCCGACCGCGCCTACGCCCACGCCCGCCGGCTCCAGTCCACGGCGCCCCTGCGCCTGGCGGACCTGGCGCTCAAGCTGGCGAAGGTCGCGCAACGACAGGGACGCTATGCCGTCGCCCTGCGCCGGACCACGACCGGGCTGCGGGACGTCGCCAACCTCGCCGGCGACAACGCGCTCGCCAGCCGGGCGCGGCTGCTTGCTCGGCGCAGCGTCGTCCAGATGAGCCAGGGGCGCTACGCGGAGGCCGGGCAGTGTGCCGAACAGGCGGTGCGGATCGCGACGATGGCCGGGCAGCAGGACTCGCTCGCGCAGGCGCACCTCGTGCTCCACGGGGTCGAGGTGTTCACCGGCGCCCACAGCGGTGTGGACCACGGCGCGCTGGCGCTGGGTCTCTACGAGTCGCTCGGTGACGTCGCCGGCCAAGCCCACGCGCAGAACAACATCGCGATGCGGATGCTCATGGCGGGCGACTGGTCGGACGCCCTGGACACCTTCGGCCTCGCCTCGGCCAGCTTCGAGAAGGTGGGGGATGCCGCGAACGCCGCCAACGCGGCCTACAACAGCGCGGACCTGCTGAACCGCCAGGGCAAGGCGCAGGAGGCGCTGACCCGGCTGGCACGCATCGCCCGCGTGGCGCAGGCCGTCGACGACGAGGAGCTCTCTGCGCTGGTCCTGCGCGAGCAGGGCCGGGCCAACACCAGGTCCGGAGAGCTCGAGCAGGGGATGGCCCAGCTCGCCTCGGCGGTGGAGCAGTTCACCGCCCTGCGCGAGCCGCACGAGGTGTGCGAGACCGACATCGCGGTCGCCGAGGCCCACCTGTTGGCCGGGAACCCGCGGGAGGCCTTGACGCTCGTGGAGGGCGCCATCGAGACGGCGTCACGGCTGGGGGCGGCCACGCTGCTGCCCTCCGCCCTGCGCGTGCGCGCCAGCGCCCAGCTCGAGCTGGGTGACCCTGACGGTGCCCGGGACTCGGTGGAGAGAGGCCTGGCGAGCGGGGCGCGGTCCGAGCTGGCGCACGAGCGCGGGTTCCTGCTCGCAGTCGCCGCGCGGCTGGGTGACCTGGGAGCCGCCAACGACGCGGCAGCGGCCCTCGACCGACTCGGTGTCGTCCGGGCGCCGCTGCCGTGGCTGACAGGGTCAGGTCACGGGTAGCTGCCCCGGATGTCGTGGACGAACAGGATGTAGGTGTAGACGTCGCCGGCGTTGTCCTTGGTGGACTGCACCTGGTCGACGCAGGCGTCCTGGTTGGCGCCGAGCACGCCCTTGGACGGGCAGTTCGCGAGAGTCGAGAATGCGCCGGTGTCGGTCAGGTCGACGGTCACCGGGAACTGGCCCACCCCGCCGTTGCCGCACAAGGACTTGTCGCACGCAAGGATGAGGGTGGCCGGGTCCTCGTGGGTGTAGAGCGGGTTGCCGCTGGCGTCCTTGAGGTTGACCGTTGCGGTGACGAGCTCCGCGGTGGTGCCGCTGCTGGTGCGGCAGTTCAAGATCTGGTCGCACGAGCCGACCGACATGAGCACGGCGCCGTTGCCGCCGTTGTCGAGCAGGAGGAAGCCGCACACCGGCATGTCCGGCGTCGGCCCGGGACAGCTCGGGTCGGTGACGTTGAGCGCTTGGTGCGGGGTGGCCTGGGTCTTGAAAGAGGTGTGGGCGACGTTGATCGAGATGGTGCCGTCGTTGAGGGCGGGGCCGGACGTGTCGCTGGCCGTCAGTGTCACATCGTTGGCGACAGCGGAGTACACCGCGCCGGTGATGGTGGTCGAGGAGGCGCCGGCGGCGATGGTGCCGGTGGTGGTCCCGGAGAGGGTCCCGGGCTTCGCGGCGCTGAGCGCGACCCCCGAGGCCTGGTTGGCGGTGAGCGGCGCGCCGGTCGTGTCCAGGCGCGTGACCACGACCGACATCGGGCGCCCGGCCACGCCACCGACCAGGCCGGTGCCGGCGTCGTTGACGGAGGTGATGACGAGTGAGCCCTTGATCGAGCCGGCCGACGCCGGGCTCGTGGCGACGGTCATCAGTCCGACACCGATGACGAGCGCGAGGACGGTCAGCATCGCGGCGCGGAGACGGTGACGCAGGGTGGGTCGGACCATGACAGGCCTCTCTCGAAGGGGACGCCTCACTCTCCCGGCCCGACGGCGACATGGTGTACGACAACTGTCCTAGCCACAATGGCCGACGTCGCGGCGCGGCACGGGTGCCTGGCCGCGGGCCGAGGAGGGGGTGACGCGTGGCGACGACCTGAGGACGCCGGCCCTGGGTGAGACGCTGCTGGGACGCTGGTCGCTGCCCGGTGGAGGCGTCGGGACTACCGTCGTTGCTGTGAGCAACCTGGACTACGAGGGTCTCCGCGCCTACTGCCTGGGCAAGCCCGGCGCCTGGGACGACCAGCCGTGGGAGGGCGACCATGTCGCCAAGGTCGGCGACAAGATCTTCGCGTTCATGGGTGGGGACAGCGTGGGGGTGAAGTGCGGCGCCACCCGGGACGAGGCCGACGAGTGGCTGAGGCAGTACCCCGACGACGCCACCAAGATGGCCTACCTCGGCCGCTCGGGCTGGAACACGCTGCTCATCGGGGGCGCCATCCCGCAGGAAGAGGTCCTCGAGGCCGTCGATGCCTCCTACGACCTGGTCGTCGCCAAGCTGCCCAGGTCGAAGCGGCCGTCCTAGGGGCTCGGTCCGTGACCGGCGCCCCGCGGCCTGCATCCGTGTGGTCGGTTGGGCGGAATGGGGGTGGCGCCTCTAGCATGAGGGGTACATCGGAGGGGAGTATCCCCACGCGGTGTCCTCGTCATCACGGCCGAAGCCACGTCGCTGACCCAGCCACGCGGCATACGGCCCGGGGACCCGGTCCGCACCACCACGGGGCGGGA
>JAICSZ010000030.1 GCA_025936615.1 Pedococcus sp.
ACGGCACCTCGATGGGCGGACGGGTGGCGTATGCCCTCGGCTACACCGGGCTGGGGGTCGGCGCCACGAGGTTCGGGGCCCGGGTGGTGCTCGACCTGCTCGATGGTCGCGACACCGAACGAACCCGGCTGCGGATGGTCCGCGAGAAGCCGTTGCCGTTCCCGCCCGAGCCCTTGGCGTGGGCCGGGATCGAGCTGACCCGCTGGTCGCTGGACCGTGCCGACCGCAACGAGGGCAGGCGCAACCTGTGGCTGCGGGCGCTGGACGCGGCTGGTCTCGGGTTCGACTCCTGAGGCCCCTCGAGGTCTGGTCGGGGCCGGCGTGACGTGCTTGGCTGGCCGGGTGGACGGATTCGAGGTGCGCATCGTCGGGCGGGTCTCGAGTCCCCTCACCGACCTGTCTGCAGCTCCCCGTCAGGGTGACGAGGGAGGGCCGGAGGCCGACCTCGTGTTCGACCCCGCCGTCGCGGAGGCGCTGCGCGAGCTGGCCCCGGGCAGTGAGGTCGAGCTGCTGACCTGGCTGCACAAGGCCGACCGCACCACCCTCGTCGTGCACCCCCGCGGCGATGCCGACCGCCCTGAGCAGGGGGTCTTCACGACGCGATCACCGGACCGGCCCAACCCGATCGGCCTGCACCGCGTGGCGGTCGTCAGCGTGGACGGCACGACGGTGCACGTGTCGGGGCTCGAGGCCGTGGACGGCACCCCGATCCTCGACGTCAAGCCTGCCCTCGAGCCGGTCGCGGACCGTTAGGAGCCGATCGAGATGCCCCGCGTGCGCTACATCGTCAACGACGTCGACGAGGCGATCGCGTTCTACTGCGACCGGCTCGGCTTCGGTGAGGTCATGCACCCCGCACCGATCTTCGCGATCCTCGAGCGGGACGGCCTGCAGCTGCTCCTCAGCGCGCCCGGTGAGCCGGGCGGGCAGGGTGGCGGCTCGGCACCCATGCCGGACGGTCGTCGCCCCGAGCCAGGCGGCTGGAACCGGATCTCCCTCGACGTCGACGACCTCGAGGGCGAGGTGGCCACGCTGCGCGAGGCCGGTGTCACCTTCCGCAACGAGATCGTCCACGGCGTCGGCGGCGACCAGATCCTGCTCGAGGACCCGTCCGGCAACCCGGTCGAGCTCTTCGAGGCCAAGCCGCGGGCCGAGTAGTGCCTCGAAGGGCCTTCAGCCCAGCCGCGTGAGGGCACGCTCGACGAGCAGTGGCACCGCATCGCCAGCCCGGTCATACCCCTCACCCGAGGCGATCCCGGCCAGGTACCTCGCGTGGACCCCTTCCGCGATCACGGCGAGCCGGAAGTCGGTGAAGGCTCGGTAGTACCCCAGCCCGGTCACGTCGCGACCGGTCACCGCGGCATACCTCGTGGCCAGCTCGTCGGCCGACGGGAACCCCGTCAGGGTCGGCACCCCGGCTCCCACCACGAGCGGCTGCCCGGTCGCGTCGCGGCCGGTCCAGTAGGTGAGCCAGGTGGCGAGGTCGGCCAGCGGGTCGCCGAGGGTGGACAGCTCCCAGTCGACCACGGCCGCTACGACCGGGTGACCCTCGTGCCGGCTCACCAGGGTGTTGTCGTGTCGGTAGTCCCCGTGCACCAGCGTGACCTCGCCCTCCGGCGGGCGCTGCGCGTCGAGCCGCGCCACCAGCGCGTCCATGGCCCTCAGCTCGCGCGTGTGGCTTGCCTCCCACTGCGCCGACCAGCGGCGGACCTGCCGCTCGAGGTAGCCAGCAGGCTTGCCGAAGTCGCGCAGCCGGGTGGCGTCGAGGTCGACCGCGTGGATGGCGGCCAGCACCTCGACCAGGTTGTCGCACAGCGCATCTCGTTCGGATTCGGTCAGGTCGCTGCTTGCCTGCCCCGGCTCGCGGTAGACGACTCCCTCGACCTCGGCCATCACGAAGAAGGGCGCACCGAGCACGTCGGGGTCCTCGCTCGAGCCCAGCACCTCCGGGACCGGGACCGGTGTGCCCCACAGGGCAGACATCACCCGGCGCTCGCGCCCGACGTCGTGGGCGCTCGGCAGCAGCTTGCCGACCGGTGGCCGACGCACGACGACCGTGCGCTCCGGGCCGTGGACCCGGTAGGTCAGGTTCGACAGCCCGCCAGAGACCAGCTCGGCTCGCCAGTCCGCGCCGAGGCCGGGCAGGTGCTCGGCCGCCCACGTGGTGAAGGGTTCGCGGGGCAGTCCGCGCACTTCGGGTATGCCGGTGGGCTGGCTCACGCGCCTTCCCCGCGGGCTGCGAGCCGCTCCCGGGCGCGCCTCGCGGCGCGCTTCGCGATGGACATCTTGTGCACCTCGGTCGCACCGTCGTAGATGCGGAACGACCTGACATCGCGGTAGATCCGGCCCAGCACGAGCTCCTCGGAGGTGCCCATGCCCCCGGCCAGCTGCACGGCCCGGTCGACGACGCGGCACACCGCCTCGCTCACGAACACCTTGGCCCGAGACGACTCCACGCTGCTGCGGCTGCCCTCGGCGATGGCCCACGAGGCGTGACGGACCATCGCGCGGGCCGCGTCGAGGTCGATCTCGTTCTCGGCGATGAGTGCCTGCGCCATCCCGAGGTCGGACAGCGCCGACCCGAAGAGCCGCCGACCCACCGCTCGCTCGAGGGCGATGTCGTGGGCCCGGCGGGCGGCGCCCAGCCAGCGCATGCAGTGCGTGAGCCGGGCTGGCGCGAGCCGTACCTGCGCGTGCTGGAAGCCGCGACCGACCTCGCCGAGGACATGGTCGTCCGGTACGAAGCAGTCGCGGAAGGTGACCCGGCAGTGACCGCCGACCCCGGTCGCGTCGATGGTGTTGAGGTGTTCACCGACCACGAACCCCGGGTTGTCTGCGTCGACGAGGAACATCGTCGCGCCGTCGGGGCTGCCGGGGCCGTCGTTGCGTGCCATGACGATGGTGAACGCGGCGCCCTGGGCTCCGGTGATGAGCCACTTCTCACCCTCGACCACCCAGCCGCCCTCCACCCGTCGCGCGGTGGTGCGCAGCGCGGACGGGTCGGAGCCGGCGCCGGGAGGCGGCTCGGTCATCGAGAAGCAGGACCGGACGTCACCGCCGACCAGCGGCCGTAGGTAGGCCTCGTGCTGCTCGGGCGTGCCCACCTGGTGGATCAGGTGGATGTTGCCCTCGTCGGGCGCGGCACAGTTGAGGGCGAGCGGCCCCAGCAGGGAGTACCCGGCCTCCTCGAGCAGCACGCCGGCGTCGTCGAACCGGAAGCCGCCACCGCCGAGGTCGCGGGGAGCCTGCGGCGCGAAGATGCCTGCCGACCTCGCCAGCGCCTGGAGCTCGACCCTGAGGGCGTCCGTCACGCCGTCGTGGAACGCCTGCTGCTCGATCGGGACAACCTGTGCCGCAACGAAGTGGGCGATGCGACGACGTTGTTCCTCGACGTCCGGGCTCAGGCTGAAGTCGAAGGCCACGCCCCGACCCTACTTCGCAGGCGGCTCCCGACGGCTGTCGACGCGGGTGCGAGGATGACGAGGTGACGCCTCCCGAGCCCGCCCCGCTCGCCCTGCCGTGCACGCCCGCGCTCGTCCTGCGCGGCCAATCCTTCGACGCGGCTCGGCCGGCGGTCATGGCGATCATCAACCGCACCAGCGACTCCTTCTTCTCCGGCAACCGGCACGCCGACCTGGACTCGGCCAAGCGTGCCCTCGACGCCGCGGTGGAAGCCGGCGCGGACATCGTCGACGTCGGCGGGGTCCGCGCCGGGCAGGACGGCGAGGTGGTCACGGCCGAGCAGGAGATCGAGCGGGTGGTCCCCTTCCTCGAGCACGCCCGGGCCGCCCACCCCGACGTCCTGCTGTCACTGGACACCTGGCGCTCGGAGGTCGCGGCGGAGGCGGGTCGTCACGGCCTCGACCTGGTGAACGACACGTGGGCGGGCCACGACCCCGAGCTGGTCCACGTTGCCGCGCGCATCGGCGCCGGCGTCGTCTGCTCGCACACCGGCGGGCTCCCCCCGCGCACCGACCCCGTGAAAGTGACGTACGGACCGGACCCCCTCGACGTGGTCCGTGACGTGATGCGAACGCTCGCTGAAGGGGCGCGCACGGCCCAGCAGGCCGGCATACCGGATGAACGCATCCTCATCGACCCGACCCTCGACTTCGGCAAGACGACGGTGCACTCGCTCGAGGTGCTCCGCCACACGGGCGATGTGGCGCGGATCGGCTTCCCCATCCTGCAGGCGTTGTCGCGCAAGGACTTCGTGGGGGAGTCGCTGGGGCTGGATGCCGACGACCGGCTCGAGGGGACGCTGGCGGCGACGGCCGTCGCCGCTTGGCTGGGCGCCACGGTGTTCCGCGCCCACGACGTCCGCGCGACGCGGCGCGTGGTCGACATGGTCGCCGTCATCAGGGGCGACCGTATGCCGGTGCGCACAGTCCGCGGCACCTGACCGGTCCGCGCGTGGACAGCGAAGCGGCCGAGACCCTCCGGTCCCGGCCGCTCCACCCCCGACTTCCTGTCAGCGCAGGGTGATCGTCACCGTGTGCTGCACCCCGTCGCCCAGGTCGATCCGCAGCTCGTAGCTGCCGACGCTGAGCGGCTTGGTGTTGAGGTTGAACAGGTACTGGCCGTCGGTGTACCGGAAGAGGTTCCCGGTCGTCGCGGCCGAGGTGGAGACCGCCACGGTCTCACCGGCCGTCGTGGCGCTCGGCAGACGACGGACCCACAGGGTCGCCGGCAGGTTGGTCACCCCGGCAGAGGCTCCGGTGAGGGCGAACTTCACCGGGATCGTGCTGCCCTGTTTGAACGACCCACCGTTGGTGACCGGGGCCAGCACACCGCTCCAGCTCAGGGCGACGGTCACGGTGAACGAGGTCGTGGCCTCGTTGCCGGCCTTGTCGGTCGTTGTGCAGTTCACCGTGGTGATGCCGAGCGGGAAGGTGCTGCCGCTGGCCGGCGTGCAGGTCACCGCCGTCGGGCCGTCGACGAGGTCGGTGGCAGTCGGGTTGGTGTAGGTGACCTTGGCGCCGGCGGAGGACGTCGCCGTCACGGTGACGTTCGGTGCGTCCCCGAACGCCGGGGCTGTGGTGTCCCGCACGGTCACGGTGAACACCGAGGAGCCGGTGTTGCCGCTCTTGTCGGCCGCCGAGCAGGTGACCCTGGTCTCCCCGAGGGGGAAGGTGCTGCCCTGCTCGTGGTCACACGTGACCGGCAGGTCGCCGTCGACCAGGTCCGTCGCCGTGGGCATGACCCACGTGACGGGTGCGCCCGCGGCCGACGTCGCCTCGATCGGCTGGGTCGCGACCGAGGTGACGACGGGCTTGGTGGTGTCGGCGACGTTGACCGTGAACGTCATCGGGTCGCTCGGGTTTCCCGCGCTGTCGGTCGCGGTGCAGGAGACCTGGGTGGGACCCAGCGCGAACGTCGAGCCCGAAGCCGGGGTGCACACGACCGACGGGTGCGGGTCGACCAGGTCGCTCGCGTGCGGGTCGAAGGTCACAACGGCCCCTGCCGGGCCGGTGGCTTCCGTGGTCGGCACCGAGATCGGATCGAACGCGGGAGGCGTGGTGTCCTGGATCTTCACGGTGAACGTCCCGGTTGCCGGGTTGTCGTGGGCGTCGGTCGCGGTGCAGCTCACGGTGTTCGACCCGAGGGCGAAGGTGGCGCCGCTGGCCGGCGAGCAGTCCAGGACGACGTCACCGTCCACCAGGTCGGACGCGAGGCCAACCGTGTACTCGACCGACGCGCCGTCCGGGCCGGTCGCCTCCGCGGTGACATCCGTCAGCTCTGGCAGGGCCGGGGCGGTGGTGTCCTCCACGGTGACCGAGAAGCTGCCCGTGGCGAGGTTTCCGTGGGCGTCAGTGGCCGAGCAGTTGACCGTGACCGGCCCGTCCAGCGCGAACTGGGTGCCGGACGCCGGGGTGCAGGTGACCTCCACGGCACCGTCGACGAGGTCGCTGGCGCTCGCGTCGTAGTTCACGACTGCGCCGTTGGGGCTGGTCGCCTCCGCAGTGATGTCCGTCGGCAGGTGGAGCGTCGGAGCCGTCGTGTCGGTCACCTCAACCGTGAAGGTGGCCGTGCCGGGGTTGCCGTGTGTGTCGGTCGCGGTGCAGGTGACCGTGGTCTCGCCGACGGGGAAGGTCGCGCCGCTGTCGCGGTCACAGCTGACGGCTACGGAGCCGTCGACCTCGTCGTCCGCAGTGGGGGCGGTCCATGAGACCTTGGCGCCGCTCGGCCCGGTGGCCTCCACAGCCGCTGGCTGGTGGACGGTCACGACCGGAGCCGTCTTGTCCTGGACGGTCACCTTGAAGGTGGCCGACCCCTGGAGGCCGGCCTGGTCGGTGGCGGTGCAGGTGACCGGCGTCGTGCCGAAGGGGAAGCTGCTGCCGGAGGCAGGGTCGCAGGACGCCGTGATGTTGCCGTCGACGTTGTCCTTCGCCGTGGCAGCGAACGTGTAGGGAGCCCCCGCGGAGCTCGTGGCGTCGAGCGTAACGTCCTTGGGGACAGTGACGTCCGGCGCCGTTGTGTCAGCCACATTCACGGTGAACGTGGTCGTCCCCTTGTTGCCGCTGAGGTCGGTGGCCGAGCACGTCACCGGGGTCGCGCCGAGCGGGAAGGTCGAGCCGGAAACCGGTGTGCAGGTCACCGAGCGGTCTCCGTCGACGGCGTCGGTCGCGGACGGTGCCGTGTAGTTCACCGACGCGCCGTTGGCGTCGACCGCCGAGGCGGAGACGTCGGCGACGGTGCTCAGTGCTGGCCCAGTGGTGTCGACGATGGAGTAGCTGGCCGATGCGGTGCTGGCGAGGCCACCCGAGTCGGTCTTGCCGCAGGAGACGGTCTGGGTGCCGAGCTTGCCGTCCGGACCGCTCACGACAGGGGTGGCCGTGCCCGAGCCGTCGTTGTCGTCGGTCCACGAGCAGGTCGCGACCGGCACGCTGCCGTACTCGTATTGCGTGCCGTTGGTGACGCCCCCGATGGAGACGACCGGCGCCTTGTTGCCCGTGCAGTTGGTCCAGGTGACCCAGAACGACGCATTGTTGACCTTGTAGCCCGAGCTGAGGCCCGTGATGTCGACCATCTCCTTGGACGTCCCGGAAGTCGCTGCGTCGGCGGCGATCGTGGTCGAGAGCGGGACGGTGAAGGTGCTGCCGGTGTTCCACGTCGTCGGGACCGTGACCGCGGCGGTTTGCCGTCCGGTCACGCTGCTGACCTGAGAGGTGACCGCCAACGAGACCGCCTCGCCCGCACTGAAGTGCTGCCCGTTTGCGGACTTGGTGATCTGGACCAGCCCGGCCCGCGTCAGCGGCAGGGCGCAGCCGTTCGCAACGATGTCGGTCGTCGACATCGCGGCGGTGTCGCCGTCGACCGTGGCGTCGTCGGCGTAGGCCGACCCGGCGGCATACAAAGCCGTGAGGGCGACCGCGAACGCGGCAACTCCTCGGGATACATGACGAAGAGACATCTGGCGCTCCCCTGCGCGACCGAAACGATACTGGTGAGCGGGACCATGACACTCCGCGCAGAGCACCGCCTAGTACCCGTGTACCGAATCAGCCCGAACGGTTGAGGCGCTCGTTGAGCCAGCGGTCGGTCGCCCCGGTTTGGGTTCGGCTGGCGCGGCCGTGGGCGGCCTTGGGCCCGGGTGGGTCAGTTGATGAGAATTTGTCGTTGTCGCACTTCACACGGGTAGTGCACTGCGTGCTAGCGTCTGTCGCGGTTGCAACAAGCAGTTCCTCGCAGGTCGACGAAGTGCCCGCCCTAGCACCACCAGAGCGGGCATTTGTCATCCGAGGCCGGGCATGTCCCGTCCGTGGGGTTGTGTGGGGCAGCCTGGGGCTCCGCGAGGTGCGGAACCCCAATGGCTACAAAGGAAAGAGTTAACCCCATGGCACAGGGAACCGTTAAGTGGTTCAACGCTGAGAAGGGCTTCGGCTTCATCGCCCAGGATGGCGGCGGCCCGGACGTGTTTGTCCACTACTCGGCGATCGACTCCTCGGGCTACCGCTCGCTGGACGAGGCGCAGCGGGTGGAGTTCGAGGTCACCCAGGGTCCGAAGGGCCCGCAGGCTGACGCTGTTCGCCCGATCTGAGGACTGCCCAACCACCAGTCTTCGTCGAAGGCCCCCACCGACTCGGTGGGGGCCTTCGTCATGCGTCCGTATGCCGTGTGCCCGCCTTGCGTCCGCGAGTTCGCCCACCAGCGGGGCCACTTCGCAGACGCAAGCAGTCAGGGGTGGGTCAGCGGGCGAGGGAGCTGAGGAACTTCTTCACGAGCGGGGCGGCCACGGTGCCACCGCTCCTGCCCTCCTCGACGAGGACCGCGAACGCGACGTCGCCCTGGTAGCCGACGAACCACGCGCGGGTCTGCGGCGGTTTCTTCGTGCCGAACTCGGCAGTCCCGGTCTTGCCGTGCACCTGTCCGCCGGGGGTGTCGTTGAGGACCTGGCCCGTGCCACGGTCGACGACTGCCGCGGTGAGGTCCTGCAGGACCCCAGCGGCCTTGGCGTCCAGCGGAGCCGGCTTCGCCGGGGCCTGCTGCGGTGCAGGGTCCGTCACCAGGGTTGGGGCGAGCGCACTGCCCCGAGCGACGTTACCCGCCAGCACCGCGAGCGCGAGCGGTGACACCTCGTCGCGTCCCTGCCCGATTGCGGCTGAGGCCTTGTCGGTCTTCCCGTTGTTGGCCGGGACGCTGGCGTCGAAGGCGTTCGTGACACCCAGGCCCTTGGCCCACCCGGTGAGGCCCAGCTGGTCGGCAGCCTTCGCGAGGTCGCCGTCGGCGAGCTTGCCGGCCAGCTGCACGAAGGCGGTGTTGCACGAGTGCGCGAAGTCGTCGGCGAAGGAGGGCTCACCGAGCTCCTCGCCCTCGTAGTTCTTGTAGTGGCGCCCGTCCACGACGAACGTCTTGGGGCAGGTGACGGTCGTGCTCGGGGTGACCTTGCCCTGCGTGAGCAGGCTGTAGCTGGTCACGATCTTGAACGCCGACCCGGGTGCGTAGCGCCCCGTGAGGGCGCGGTCGAAGCCCAGCGCCGGTGAGTTCGCGGAGGCGAGGACCCCACCGGTCCTGACGTCGACGGCCACCAGCGCTGAGGGCACGTCGTCCGACCCACGCAGGGCCGCCTCCGCGTCGTCCTGGACGGCCGGGTCGAGCGTGGTCTTCACGTCCTTCCCGTCGACGGCAGCAATCTCGTACAGCGGGCTATCGGGCTTCGCGCTCGAGGTGACCTCCACCCCCGGCGTGCCCGCGAGCACGGAGTCGTACTGTCCCTGGAGGCCGCTGACCCCGGCGACGTCCCCTGCGGCATACCGGCCCTTGCTCTTCTTCACCAGCTCGGCGCTGACCGGCCCGAACGAGCCGAGCAGTGGCTGGAGGAACGTGCGTGACTTGGCGAGCGGCTGCTCACGGGCCGGGTAGATGACGCCCACGATGGCGTCGAGCCGGCCCTTGCGCTGGTCGAAGTCGGACTGCCGGTAGGTGATCACCGGGATGGGGGCCTGGGAGCCGGACTTCTTGGCGGCCGCCAGCTTGGCGGCCAGCGAGCCCTTGGGCTCGTCGACCACCTTCTCCAGCTCCCCCATGCCCGCGGGCGTCGCCCGCGAGGGGTCGATCTGCACGGGGTACGCCTTCCCCATGGGCGCCAGCGGCTGTCCGTCGCGGTCGAGCAGGTCACCGCGTGCACCCCAGGTCCGGGTGGCGGCGAGCCGGTCCTTGGCGCCCAGCTCCGGGTGCCATGGGGACCGGTCGGTCGGGAGCTGGACCGCCCACTGGTCGCCGGACCGGGTGGCGGTGACCGGGACGTCGTACGACCACGGCACGTCGCCGGCCAGGGTCCACGTCACGTGCACCGTGGCGCTGGCTCGGTCGCCATCCCGCCGGAACTGGTCGGCACGGGCGCTGACCGGCCCCGAGCCGAGACCCGAGGTGGCGGTGGCGAACGCCTTGGTGACCGCATCGGCGGTGCTTCCCGCGAAGTGGATGCCGCCGCCGGTGAAGTCCCGCTTGCCCCAGTCGGTGGCGAACGCGGTGACCTGCGCCTCCGAGGCGCGGTCCGCGGCCCGTTCCTGCGCGCCGTGCCGCCACCAGATGCCCCCGAGGGCGGCCACGACGAGCACCGCAGCAGCCGTCGTCGCCCCCACCACTTCCCGCTTTGCCATGGCTACATCCAACCCCACGAGGTGGTGCGCGCCGCGACCGGTTTGTCCGGGTCCGGCGCGGTCCGGCCCGGCGTACGACAACCTGTAGGGCCTCTGCGGCGTCGTCAACAGCAGGAGTGAGCGTGTCGGGCACACAGGCTGCGCCCGTACACTCCCGGAGGCGACGTTCGCCCACCCGCCCGGTCCGGGCGGACGGTTTCGACTGGAAAGGCGCCTGTGAGCGACCCCACTGACGGCTCTACGCGGGGGCCGCGGTTCGACCCTGTGTGGACACCCGGTGCAACGGGGGACGAGTCACCGGACCAGCACGTGTCCGGCGCCGATGACGACGCCGCGGGCGGCGACGGGCCCACGGACCACCACCGTCGACGCTCGGATCGTCACAACAACCGCCACCACCGGCACCCGTGGCTGCGGCGCGCCATCTTCGGCGTCTCCGCGCTGCTCGTCGTGGTGCTGGTGCTGGGTGTGGGCGCCTACCTCAAGCTGACCGGAAACATCAACCGGGTCGACATCTCCGGCGCCCTCGGCGACCGGCCCGCCCAACAGGCGACCACCGACGCCAAGACCAACCTCCCGCCGCTCAACATCATGGTGATGGGCTCGGACAGCCGCCAGGGCACCAAGCTCGGCGAGCAGCAGACCGAGTACGGCGTCTACGGAGCGCGCTCGGACACCAACCTGGTCGTGCACCTGTCGGCCGACCGCAAGTCCGCCATCGTGGTGTCGATCCCCCGGGACTCGATGACGATGGCCCCTCGGGACTGCAGGAACAAGAAGGACACCGTCCAGAACGGCGTCATCCGGCAGTGGAACTCCAACTTCACCCTCGGCGGCCCGGCGTGCACGATCAGGACGTTCGAGGGCCTGACCAACATCTACATCAACC
>JAICSZ010000097.1 GCA_025936615.1 Pedococcus sp.
CGATGATCCGCAAGGACCAGCAGGACCTCGTCTACCGCA
This sequence comes from Pedococcus sp., assembly GCA_025936615.1. The sequence goes on from JAICSZ010000097.1 coordinate 40, forward strand.
CCGAGGTGGCCAAGTACTCCGCCGTCGTCGACGACATCGCCGAGCGGCACGCCGCCGGCCAGCCTGTGCTCGTCGGCACCGTGTCCGTCGAGAAGAGCGAGTACCTCTCCGACCAGCTGCGCCGCCGTGGCGTCCCGCACGAGGTGCTCAACGCCAAGCAGCACGACCGTGAGGCGGCGATCGTCGCGCAGGCCGGGCGCAAGGGGGCCGTCACGGTGGCCACCAACATGGCCGGCCGCGGCACCGACATCATGCTCGGCGGCAACCCCGAGTTCATGGCGGTCGCCACGCTGAAGCAGCGCGGCCTCGACCCGGAGGAGACCCCCGAGGACTACGAGGCCGCCTGGGACGACGCCCTGGCCAAGGCCGAGGAGGCCGTCCAGGCCGAGCACGACGAGGTCACCGACCTCGGCGGGCTCTACGTCCTCGGCACCGAGCGGCACGAGTCGCGGCGCATCGACAACCAGCTGCGCGGCCGGTCCGGCCGCCAGGGCGACCCGGGGGAGTCGCGGTTCTACCTGTCCCTGCAGGACGACCTGATGCGGCTGTTCAACGCGGCCATGGTCGACCGGTTCATGACGACGGCGAAGATGGAGGACGAGGTCCCGATCGAGTCCAAGATGGTCAGCCGCTCGATCCAGAGCGCGCAGGGCCAGGTCGAGGGCCGCAACTTCGAGATCCGCAAGAACGTCCTCAAGTACGACGACGTGCTCAACCGCCAGCGCACCGTCATCTACCGGGAGCGGCGTCGCGTGCTCGAGGGCGAGGACCTCGAGGAGCAGGTGCGCATGTTCATCAACGACGTGGTGAACGGCTACATCGAGGCGGAGACCTCCGAGGGCTTCGCCGACGACTGGGACCTCGACCGGCTGTGGACCGCGCTGAAGACCCTGTACCCCGTCTCGGTCACCCCCGACGACATCGTCGAGGCCGTGGCCGGCGGCGACCGCGGCGCGCTGACCGCCGACGACCTGCGCGAGCAGATCACCTCCGACGCCCACCACGCCTACGACGCCCGCGAGGCCGAGCTCGGCGAGGAGGTCATGCGCGAGGTCGAGCGCCGCGTGGTGCTCTCGGTCCTGGACCGCAAGTGGCGCGAGCACCTCTACGAGATGGACTACCTCCAGGAGGGCATCGGACTTCGGGCGATGGCCCAGCGCGACCCGCTCGTGGAGTACCAGCGCGAGGGTTTCCAGCTCTTCGAGGCGATGAACGAGTCGATCAAGGAGGAGTCGGTCGGCTACCTGTTCAACGTCCAGGTCGACGTCGACCAGCCCGCCGAGGCCGCCCAGGCCGCGCCCGCACTCCAGCCGATGAGCGTGAGCGACATGCTCGCCGGTTCCGGCTTGTCGGGCGCCGAGTCGGCCCTCGACGCCGACGTGGAGGCGGGCACCTCGCTCGTGGAGGACCGTCGTGAGGACGCGCTCGCCGCACGGGCCGCCCGGGACGACGCCGCGCTCGCTGCCGCCGAGACGAAGAGGGCCACCGACCAGCACCCGACCTTCCGTGCGAAGGGGCTGGAGCAGCCGCAGCGCCGCCAGCAGCTGCAGTACTCCGCACCCGGCGAGACCGGTGGCACAGAGCACCGCAGCGTCGGCACGGTGGACGACACCCTCAGCCCCGAGCAGCTCAAGGGCGCCTCGCGCAACGGCCCGTGCCCCTGCGGCTCCGGCAAGAAGTTCAAGATGTGCCACGGGCGCGGCGCCTGAGCCCATGGGGCTTGCGTCCGCGAGTTTGACGCCACAGCCGCCAGCTTCGCGGACGCAAGCAAACGGCGGGGTATGCCGCGTGGCTGGCGAGCGTGCTCAGCCCACCTGGAGCGCCTCGACCCGCCAACGCCCGTCGAGCCCGACCAGCCGCATGGCCAGCGCGCGCACCCGAGTCCCGTCGACCACCACGGCACACGCCTCTGCGACGCCGTCGGCGGGCTCGCAGACCCGCACGCTGCGCACCGTGGCGCGCCGCGCCGTGACGGCGCCGCGACGGGTGGAGACGTAGGCGCGGTGTGCGACCACGGCATACACCTCGGACGTCGTCCAGCGCAGCAGCTGGGGTGCGGGTCGGGCGCCCACCATCACCTCGACAATCGCCTGGGCGATGTGGCCGGCCCACGGGCGCGGGTCGGGGAGGTCGCTGCGCTGCGTCAGCTGGGACCCAAAGACCTGCTCGTCGCTCGCGGCGCTGAAGTCGACCGCGAGTGCGTCCTGGATGTAGGGGGAGGGCTCACAGGGCCCGGGTGCGAGGTCGTCGCCTAGGGGCAGGACGGGCGGTCGGCTGCGCGGAGCGGGCGCGATGCGCAACGGACGCAACGAGGTGCTGCACACCTCGGCGGTGGCGGTCATCGCGCCACCGCCGCGTGCTGGGTCTCCGGGGCGTGCAGGACCTGCCCGGGCTTGACCAGGTCGGGGTCGTCGCCGATGACCTGGCGGTTGGCGGCGTACCACCGCGGCCAGGCCTGCGCGACCTCGGCGTCGCTGGCGTGCGTCCCCAGGTGCCGGGCGACGATGCCCCACAGGGTGTCACCGCGGTGCACCACCACCTCGGCGGCCTCGTGGCGGACCTGACCGGGCACGACGAGCGCGGCGGAGGGCTGGTGGCGTTGAACTGGCCGGGTAGGGACCCAGCCGGGTGCGCCCTCGCTGGACGAGCCGGCGGTCGGGGCGAAGCCGGGGGAGGGCAGGGTGGTCTCGGTCGGGGCGAACCCGGGCGCCTCCAGACGTGGTGAGCCGGCGAGGCCGGCCCCCGCACGTCCCGGCGCCGGCGCCGCTGGAACCGCGGCAGCAGCGGGCGGCGGGGCCTCGCCCAACGCCGTCCCCGGGGCCAGGGCACCGGTGACGGCGGCCCCCACGAGCACCGCCGCTAGCCGCTGGGTCACCGGTGGGGCCCAGGCCTGCGCCACCCGGTCGGCGAGCCGGCCGATCCTGCCGGGCAGGTGGGTGAGCAGGGCCGCGAGGGTGCTGAGCCCGAGCCAGGTGCACACCAGCACGGCCACGAGCGCCACCACCAGCGTCAGGGCCTCGCCGATGCTGGCCGGGCCGGGGGCGGTGACGAGTCGCCACTGCTGCAGTGCCGCCAGGCCGAGGGCGTACTCAAGCCCCACCCATGCAGCCGCGGCCGCTGCTGCCACCGACGTCGTGCGAGCCCTCCGCTGGCTGTCGACCTTCATGATCCCCCTCGATTAGCGCTGTTTGAACAAGTTTGCTTGTGGAAGAACCTAACAGCGTTGACTGAGCCCGACAAGGGGTACTTCGGTAGTCTCGGCGCACCACAGGGAGGGGCAAGCGTGCGCTGGGACGAGCTGTTCGGGGACCTCGAGGCTCAGTGGGACGCCGAGGAGCGTCGCGAGCTCGACGCCGAGGTGGCTGACCGGACCCGGCGTGAGCGCGCAGCCGTTGGTCTCTACGAGCGGCTGTCGGGTGCGGATGGGAGGCCAGTCGGACTGGTCCTCGCCGACGGCTCGAGGGTCAGCGGCCCGGTGGTCGACGTCGGGGACGGCTGGGTGCTGGTCGGCCAGCCATCGGGGGCGGCGCTGGTGCCGTTCACCGCGTTCGTCGCAGTGACCGGCCTGGGGAGCCGGGTCGGGGGCAGCGCGACCGGTCGCCGGTTCGGGCTGGGATACGCGCTGCGGGGGCTGAGTCGCGACCGTGCCGTCGTCGCGGTGGGCGACGTGTCCGGAGCGGTGGTCACCGGGACCATCGACGCGGTGGGCCGCGACCACCTGGAGCTCAGTGAGCACCCGGCGGACCTGCCGCGCCGCAGCGAGAACGTCACCGGGCGGAGGGTCGTCCCCTTCTCCGCGCTGGTGCTGGTGCGTCCCGCCTAGCCGGTCGTGCTGGCCGGGCCGACTGGCCCGGCCCAGGCTGCGGGGTCAGTCGGCCTGACCGAAGGGGTGGGCAGCCACGAAGGTCTTGGTCTCGGTGTACATGCGCTGGATGTAGCTCTCCAGCTCGGCGACCTCGACCCGCCACTGGCCTCGACCGCCGACCTTGATCGCGGGCAGCTCGCCGGAGCGCACGAGCGCGTAGGCCTGGGCTGAGGAGATGTCGAGGACCTCTGAGACCTCGGAGAGCTGGATGAAGCGCTTGGCCACGGTGTGTCCCCGTTCTCCGGTCCGGTCCGTTTGACCGGCTCTATGTCTTAACTTGACCAACTGTTTACCATCATCGTCCGGCTGCGTGAGTTCTCTGCGCAAATTCTCGCATCAGTAGCCGTTTGGGGGAGTTGGCATCCTCCACTTGTGGACAACGTGCGTCCCTGTGGACTGGGACGGCCAGGGCGCCCGGTCATGCGTCATGATGGTCGCCGCCGGGGGCAACCCGGACAGTTCACCGCGAAGGGGGCGCAACCGTGTCCGATCTGCCGGTACCCAAGGCGTCGCGTCTGCAGCGGCCCGCGTGGCGGGACGCGCGACTGCTCGTCGGCGTGCTGCTCGTGCTCGCCTCGGTCGTCCTGGGCTCCTACGTCGTCGCACACGCCGACGACCGCACGGCCATGTACGTCGCCGCCGGCCCGCTGGTCCCCGGCCAGAGGCTGTCCGAGGACGACCTGACCCGGGTGGAGGTGCAGCTCGGGTCGAAGGCGGCGAGCTACCTCTCGGCCACCCAGGGACTGGCCCCCGACCGCTACGTGCTCCGTGAGGTCCGGGCCGGTGAGCTGGTGCCCGTGTCGTCCGTGGGCGGCCACGGCGCCATCGAGGTGCAGCCGTTGACCCTGCTCGTCGACGCCGGCTCGGCCGCCTCCCTCGCGGTCGGCTCGCAGGTCGACGTCTACGTCAACCCTGCCGACCCCGACCAGTCCGCCGCCGGCAAGCGCTTCACCGGACCGCAGCTCGCGCTGCAGGCGGTGTCCGTCTCCGGCCTGCCGCAGACCTCCAGTGGCCTCGGCGGCGACAGTGCCACCGGCGACCGACCGGTGCAGGTCATGGCGCCGACGGACCGGATCAAGGACATCATCGGCAAGGTCGACCTCGGTGCGCGCGTGACGGTGGTGCCCGTCGCCGGCAGTGCCCTCCAGGGCCAGCGGTGACCCGCAGCGTCCTCACCGCGGTAGGCGGCGCCTGGGAGTCCGACCTGGTGACCGCGCTGGAGGGCACCGCCGGCTACGCCGTGGCCAGGCGGTGTGCCGACGTGGCCGACCTGCTGGCGGCCGCCGCTGCCGGTGTCGGCGAGGTCGCCCTCGTGTCGCCGGAGCTGCGGGCGCTCGACCGCCCCGCCCTGCACGAGCTGGCGGCCCACGGCATGCAGGTCGCCGGGGTCACCGCACCGGGTGACGACCTGGGGGAGCGCAGGCTGCGCCAGCTCGGCCTGACCACCGTGCTTCGGGCAGACCTGCCGAGCGACGAGCTCGAGGACGCCCTGGATACTCTCGGGGACGCCGAGGAGCTTGCTCCCGCCCACGAGCAGTCCCTGCCCGAGCTGCCCGAGGAGGCGGTGTGGGACGCCAGGGTGATCGCCGTGTGGGGACCGACCGGCGCCCCGGGACGCAGCACCGTCGCCCTCAACCTTGCCGCCGAGCTCGCCGCCACCGCGCCGACGCTGCTCGTCGACTGCGACACCTACGGCTCGTCGGTGGCACAGGCGCTCGGCCTGCTCGACGAGGCGCCCGGCATGGCCGCCGCGGCCCGCGCGGCCGACCAGGGTGCACTCGACCTGGTCGCGCTGGCGCGCCTCGCGCCCGAGGTGAGCGGCGGGCTGCGGGTCCTTACCGGAATCCCCCGCGCCGAACGCTGGACCGAGCTGCGTGCAGCGTCGGTCGCGAACGTGCTCACCGTCGCCCGGCAGCTGGCGAGGTTCGTCGTCGTCGACTGCGGCTTCTCGATCGAGGACGACGAGGAGCTGTCCTACGACACCCTGGCGCCACGCCGCAACGCCGCGACCCTCACCGCCCTCGAGTCCGCGGACGAGCTCCTCGTCGTGGGCAGCGCCGAGCCGATCGGCCTGCAGCGGCTCGTGCGGGCGGTCCAGGACCTCGGCGCGGTGCCCGCACCCACCCCGCGCGTCGTGGTCAACCGGGTGCGGGCCTCGGCCGTCGGCGCCCGGCCCGAGCGCCGGATCCACGAGGCGCTGGAGCGGTTCGCCGGCATGGACGACCTGACCTTCCTGCCGTGGGACCAGCAGAGCCTGGACGCGGCCATGTACGCCGGCAAGTCGTTGGCCGAGCACGCGCCGGCCTCCGACCTTCGCCTCGCCGTTGCCTCGCTCGCCGACCGGTATGCCGGTGGGTCGCCCGAGGCGCGCCGCCGCCGCAGCCGTCGTGGGCGGGTCAGGAGCTGAACAGCAGCGTGAGCCCGCCGACGGTGTAGACCACCATCAGCACCAGCAGCGGGACCTGGCCCAGCACCGCGGCCCGGCGCGGGAACAGGGAGACCGCCCGCTCGTGCGCCGCGACGACTCCGAGCACGTGCCCGGTGATGATCGCCACCACCTGGATCCCGGCCACGAGCCCCGGCGCGATCAGCGCTGCGGAGGGCTCGAGCCCCGCGGTGCCCAGCCAGTTCGCACCGGTGCCGAGCGGGTCGGACATCCTCGCCAGCCCGTGGGTGCCCTCCCAGACCCACAGCGACCAGTAGTGCGCGATGAGGTAGCCGGCGGCGATGGGGATGAGCGAGGGCGCGAAGGCGCTGGCGATGCCGCGCAGCGGCACCTGGGCGAGGCGGGCGCTCAGGCCAGCCGCGGCATACAGCGAGCCCGCCACGACGAGGCAGAAGCCCACGAGCGCGACCGTCTCCCACAACCGCGCCGGCAGGGCGGAGGACTGCACGAAGGAGTACCACCGGGTCTCGCCGGAGAACCCGTCGTAGGCGGTGGTGCCGAGCATGACCGACGTCACCGCCAGCACTCCCGGGGCCGGCTCGAGCTGCAGCGGGCCGTGCAGCGGGGTGCGGAGCACCCAGCGGCCGTCGGCGCGGCGGCCGAGCGGGCTGAGGGAGCCGTAGAGCGTGGACCACGCGGTGAACGGCTCACCCCGGCGCAGGTAGGCGGGGCCGAAGGTGAGGGCCAGCACCAGGCTGATGAGCAGGTAGCCGCCGATGGCGACCCGCATGGTGAGCAGGTCGGTGTTGTCCGGCGCGATCAGCTCCATCCACACGAACGCGAGCAGCGCCAGCGCCGACGGCCACCAGCCCAGCCGGTAGTCGGCGAGCGAGAAGTCGTCCTCGACCCGGCCGAGCGCCAGCAGCCCGCGACGGATCCAGCGCACCGGGTCCACCAGCCGCCAGATGCCGCCGAACACCATCGAGATGAACGCGAGCCCCACCCACAGCCAGACGTAGACGACGTACGGCACCGGGTTGTTGGCGTCGTCCCTGCCGGCGACCAGCGCCAGCAGGGTCCAGGCCGTGACGGCCCGCGAGAGCAGCA
>JAICSZ010000301.1 GCA_025936615.1 Pedococcus sp.
GCGGGGGAGTCGACGAGAGCGCGACCTGCCGTCGCCCGACGTACGAAGCGGACCCGCGGTGGCACGAACAGCAGCAGCGCCCCGAGGATCGGGATGAGGGCGACCGACCACCCGAGCCATCGCGCCAGGCGCTCGACAGCGCGCACCTGGGCGCGTCCGGCGTCTGCGAGCTCCCCGGCGGCCTCGCTCGCCTGGTCGAGCGGCTTGGCGACGGCGTCGCCCACCAGCGGCAGGTCCCCGACGGCGCGACCGGACTGGCCGAGTCGGCCGGCGAGGTCGGTCGAGGCCGAGGTGACCCGGTGGCCGGGCTCGGCCAGCTGGAGCGTGGCGTCGTGGACGGCGTGCCCCAGCACGGCCCACAGCACGATCCAAGCGACGACGACGAGGTCGCCGATGACCTGGAGAGTGCGGCGGGCGGGCAGGTCGGCGTAGAGCTTCATGACGTCAGCATGGCGGTCGGTGAGCGAAGGGGCGCGCCCACGGCCGGCTCAGCCCTTGAGGGGGTCGTGCCCCCAGTTCATCAGCGAGTGTCGCCACGGGGTCTCGGCCACGTCGCCTGACGGTCGCTGTGCCAGGTGCCGGTGCACGTATCCGACGACCTTCCGCATGTGGGCGGCATCGTCCTCACCGAGATCCCCCCTGTTGGTGCGCAGGAGCTCGACGATGCGACGACCGGACTCGTGGCCCGTGGACTCGCCACCGCCGCTCTTGTCACCGACCGCCTGGGACTCCGGCGTGTCCAGCCAGTCGGACAGCTCGTTCGCGGGCATGCCGCATCTTGCCAACGCCCGACCCGAGGAGCAGGGTCTGCGCATGACTCGGGCCACGAGGTACGCCACGCTGCTGTCCGCGCTCCTGCTCCTCGCGGCCCTGACCCCGACGACGCCGACGTCCGCCTCGGTCGCGTCGTCGCCCGCGAAGGGACCGGTCGTCCCGCGGACGACGTACCACAACCCGCTCACGCCCACCGTCGGGCACGGTCGCACGGTCGACAGCTGTGCCGACCCGACCGTGGTCCGTGGACGCGGCGTCCACGCCCGGAGCTGGTACCTGTACTGCACGACCGACCCCCTCGACGACCGTGACACCGCGGGCACCGGGCCGGTCACCTTCCACCCGGTGCCGACCATGGTCAGCCGCGACCTCGTGCACTGGAGGTACGTCGGCGACGCGCTGCCCGTCCGGCCATCGTGGGCGTCGCCGACCGCCGCGATGTGGGCGCCGGACGTCGTCTACTCCCGGACGTTCCATCGCTACTACCTGACGTTCGTCGTGACCGACACCGTCGACAGCGTCAGCGGCCAGCCTGCCTGTACGACGGACAGCGCGATCGGCGTCGCCACCAGCCGCAACCCGACCGGCCCGTGGAGGGTCAGCGACCAGCCGGTGGTGGCTCCTCGTCGCGCCGGCCCCGGCTGCGACTTCTACTGGACCTACGACCCGGACGTGCTCGGGCAGAGCATCGCCACGGGAAGCGTCCTCTACTACGGCAGCTACTTCGGCGGCGTCTTCGCCCAGCACGTCCGACTCAGCCACACCGGCATGAGCCTGACCGGCACGGCGACCAAGGTGACCCGTGGCCAGAAGGAGCGGCCGAAGGTCGACCCGGCGGCGCAGCTGCGCGGCAGCCTCTCCTCCGCAGCGGGCGCCGCGAAGGCGGCCCGGGCCGCGGCAACGGCGGATCGGCAGGTGACGATCCCCAACCGCTACGAGGGCACCAACGTCGTGCGGCACCGCGGCTGGTACTACCTGTTCGCCTCCGCGACGAACTGCTGCAACGGGCCCCTCACCGGCTACAGCGTCTTCGCGGGCCGGTCACGCAGCCCGCTGGGGCCGTTCACGGACCGTCAGGGCAACTCGCTGCTCGCGGGGCGGGTGGGCGGCACCCCGGTGCTCAGCATGAACGGCAACCGCTGGGTCGGCACCGGCCACAACACGGTGTTCCGCGACCTCGGCGGCCAGTGGTGGACCGTCTACCACGCGGTCGACCGGTTCCACCCGTACTTCCGGTCCGAGCCCGGCTTCACCAAGCGGCCCGCGCTGCTGGACCCGGTCGACTGGGTCGACGGCTGGCCCTCGGTTCGGTCGGGCCGCTGGGCGTCGGACCACCGGATGCCCGCTCCGGCGGCGCAGCCGGGCCAGCGCACGGCGTACCGACCGGACCCCGTCCCCGTGCAGCACCGCGGTGCCCGGCTGGCCCGCTACTCCGACGAGTTCGACGGGAGCACCCTGAGCGACCGCTGGACGTGGGTGCGGCCGCCGGCAGCGGAGGCGTTCGGGGTGGGGGGAGGCCGTTTCCGCTTCCGGACCCAGGACGCCGACCTCAACACCGACGTCAACACCGCCTCGGTGCTGACCGAGAGGGCGCCGGACCGCGACTACGTCGTGCAGACCAAGGTGCACCTCGACGTCCCCGTCGGGCCCGAGCACAACTACGTGCAGGCCGGGCTCCTCGTCTACGGGTCCGACGACGCGTTCGTGAAGCTCGCCGACGTGTCGATCTTCGAGACCCAGCAGACCGAGTGGGCCAAGGAGGTGCCGACCGTGCCCGCCGGCTACCCGCGCTACGGCAACACCGTGGTCGGGGCGCCGGCGGACCGCACCTGGCTGCGGATCGTGCGACGCAGCTCCGGGCACCACCAGTTGTTCACCGCCTACACCAGCCAGGACGGCCGTCGCTGGGTGCGCGGGGGGACGTGGGTGCACGACCGCCTGGGCGACGACGTGCGGATCGGGCTGGTGTCGATGGGCGGCACCGGGTTCACCGCCACCTTCGACCACGTGCGGGTGTGGGCGCTGCGCTGACGCCTCAGACGCGGTCCGGGGCCGGCGCGGGCGCCGGCTCGACGAGGGGGTCGGTGGCGAGCCGCTCCGCACCGATCGAGCCGAAGTACAGCGCCAGGGTCGCGGTGATGAGGTGCAGGAAGTTGTCCGGGTCGCCGAGGGTGTGGATGCCCAGGAACATCAGCAGGTGCGCGAACCCGAGCACGGTCACCAGACCGAGGACGGTGCCGATGGCGAGGTTCGCGATCCGGGCGGTGGCGTGCCGGCGGGAGGCCGCCAGCCAGGCGGTGGCGAGTGCGAGGTGCACGAGGTTGTGCAGCGGGTTGATCATGAACAGGCCGAGCAGCCGCGGCCCGTCCATGCTCGCGAACCCGTGGAACCCGGTGACGGCGAAGCCGCCCAGGCCGGCGACCAGGTAGGCAGCCCCGAAGGCGAGCGCGAAGATCCGGGCGGGGGAGTGCGTGAGCGACTGCATGGGGGTCTCCAGGAGGGTGGTCGTGGTCAGGCGACGTGGCGGGTGTCGAGGGGGACGCGTCGGGCGGAGCGGGGCTGGTCGCGGAGCAGCGCGTCGATCTGGCCCGGCGTCACCGGACGGGAGTAGAGGTAGCCCTGGCCGAGGTCGCAGCCGAGGTCGCGCAGGATGTCGGCCTGCGACCCGTGCTCGATGCCCTCCGCGACGGTCCGCAGCCCGAGGGCCGCGCCGAGCTGGGTGATCGTCTCGACCAGGACGTTCGGCTGGCCGGCGTTGAGCCGGTCCACGAACGACTTGTCGATCTTGACGATGTCGGCGGGCAGCTCCTCGAGGTAGCTGAGGGACGAGTACCCGGTGCCGAAGTCGTCGATCGCGACCAGCACCCCGATGCTCCGCAGCTCGGCGAGCTGCCGCTTCGCCTGCACCGGGTCGGCCATGAGCAGGCTCTCGGTGACCTCGAGGGTCAGCCGCTGCGGCGCCAGGCCCGACGCGGCCAGCTCCGCGGCGACGACCTGGACGAGGTCGGGCTCCTGCAGCTCACGCGCCGAGAGGTTCACCGCGACCGTGAGGTGCGCGTAGTCGGGGTGCTCGCGGTGCCA
>JAICSZ010000360.1 GCA_025936615.1 Pedococcus sp.
CGACGGCACCTGGCGGGGACTGAGCCTGACCATGCCCTTGAAGGAAGCCGCGTTCGACGTGGCGGACTCGGTGGGGGAGACGGCCCGGCTGACCCGCTCGATCAACACCCTGGTCCGCAACAAGGACCTCGGATGGGACGCCCACAACACCGACATCGCGGGCATCGCCAAGGCTCTGGAGGGCTGCGACCACACCGGCACGGCGACGATCATCGGCTCCGGCGCGACGGCACGCTCGGCGGGCGCCGCACTCGCGGCGCTCGGCGTGCAGGAGGTGGTGGTCGCGGCGCGCAACGACAGCGCTGCCGCCGAGGTGGTCGAGGTGCTGACCGCCTCCGGCAGCGGCGGCCGAGTGGTCGGCCTCGAGCACTGGGCGGACATCCCGGCCGCGCTGGTCGTCTCGACCGTGCCCCGCGAAGCGAGCCACCTGGTCGGGGAGCTGATACACGAGACGGGCAGCCGGTTCGCAGGCGCCACCCTGCTCGACGTCATCTACCAGGACTGGCCGACGCCGCTGGCACGTGACGCGAACCGGGTCGGCATGACCATCCTGAGCGGGCTGGACATGCTGGTCCACCAGGCGGCCGAGCAGTTCGACCTGTTCACCGGCAAGCGTGCCCCGCTTGCCGAGATGTTCGCGGCCGGGCGCGAGGCGCTGGGCCTGTGATCACCTGGGGTTCCGGGGCGGGGTCGCCCTGGTGGGCGCTGGTCGCCCTCGGCGTCGCCGGCCTCGTCCTCGGTGGTGCGACCGGGCGGTCGCTGGCCACCGGCGGCTACCGCATCGAGTCCGACGAGGCGGGCGACCCTCCGCGCCACTGGTGGTGGCCGGCCGTGGCGCTGGCCGCTGCCTGGGTGTTCCTGGCGTGGCGCATCGGCGACCTGGCGCACTGGGCCGCCCTCCCGGCATACCTGCTCCTCGCCTGGCTCACCGTCGCGCTCGTGTGGATCGACGCCGACGTGCACCGCCTGCCCGACGGGCTGGTCCTCCCGGCCTATCCGGCACTCGGTGCCCTCCTGGTCGTCGCAACCGCCGGGGCCGGTGACTGGCGTCCGCTGGTGCGGGCGCTGGTGTGCATGGTCGCGATCTACGTCCTCTACTTCGTCATGGCGATGGCGGCGCCGAGCTCGCTCGGCTTCGGCGACGTGAAGCTGTCGGGGGTCATCGGCCTGGCCCTGGGTTGGGTGAGCGTGTTCCAGGCGGTCGCCGGGCTGCTGCTGGGCTTCATGGTGGGCGGGGTCGTCGCCCTGGTGATGCTGCTGGGCCGACGCGTCGGGCTGCGGTCGCACATCGCGTTCGGTCCCTCGATGCTCATCGGTGCCCTTGTCGCCCTGGGGCTGGAGTACCAGCTGGTGGGCTAGGCCCAGGGCTGTGCGGGAGCCGTGGGAGGATCGGGGACATGCTCCGCTGGCTGACCGCAGGCGAGTCGCACGGCCCCGCGCTGCTCGCGACGATCGAGGGCCTACCGGCCGGGGTGCACGTCACCACCAAGGACGTCGGCGCCGCGCTGGGCCGCCGCCGCCTCGGGTTCGGGCGTGGCGCGCGGATGAAGTTCGAGCAGGACGAGGTCGAGTTCCTCGGCGGCGTGCGCCACGGGGTCACCATGGGCTCGCCGGTCGCCATCCGGATCGGCAACACCGAGTGGCCCAAGTGGGAGACCGTGATGGCTGCCGACCCCGTGTCGGAGGAGGCGTACGCGGCGTCGGACGACGTGAACGCCGACAAGGAGCTCGCCCGCAACCGCCCGCTGACCCGGCCGCGCCCGGGCCACGCAGACCTCGTCGGCATGCAGAAGTACGCCTTCGAGGACGCCCGCCCGGTGCTCGAGCGCGCCTCGGCGCGCGAGACCGCCGCCCGGGTCGCGCTCGGCGAGGTTGCGGCGCGGTTCCTCGAGCAGGCGTGCGGTATCCGGCTGGTCTCGCACACGGTCGCGATCGGCACGGCGGGGGTCGCCGACGACGCGCCGCTTCCGACCCCCGAGCAGGTGGAGCAGGTCGACGCGGACCCGGTGCGCAGCTTGGACGCAACGGGCTCTGCGGCGATGGTGGCCGAGGTAGAGGCGGCCAAGCGGGATGGTGACACGCTCGGCGGGGTCGTCGAGGTGCTGGCCTACGGCCTGCCGCCCGGGCTCGGCTCGCACGTCCACTGGGACCGGCGGCTCGACGCGCAGCTGGCGGGCGCGCTGATGTCCGTCCAGGCCATCAAGGGCATTGAGGTGGGCGACGGGTTCCGGACCGCAGCCCGACGTGGGTCGGCTGCCCACGACGAGATGGAGCGCGATGCCGACGGGACCATCCGGCGCCGCACCGGCCGCGCGGGCGGCACCGAGGGCGGCATGTCGACCGGTGACGTGCTGCGGGTGCGAGCCGCGATGAAGCCGATCTCGACCGTCCCACGCGCGTTGGACACCATCGACACCACGGGCGAGGAGGCGGCCAAGGCGATCCACCAGCGCTCCGACGTGTGCGCGGTGCCCGCTGCGGGCGTCGTCGCGGAGGCGATGGTCGCCCTCGTACTGGCGCAGGCGTGCCTGGAGAAGTTCGGCGGCGACTCGGTGGGCGAGACCGCACGCAACCACGCGGCATACCTCGCCTCGATCCCGGAGGCCATGCGCACGTGGTGAGCGGCCCCACCAGGCCCCGCGCCGTCCTCATCGGGCCGCCCGGCTCTGGGAAGAGCACGATCGGACGTCGCCTGGCCAAGGAGCTCGGCGTGAGCTGGCACGACACCGACGAGGCTGTCGCCGCTGGCGCCGGCTCGTCGATCTCGGACATCTTCGTCGACCACGGCGAGGCGCACTTCCGTGACCTCGAGCGCGCCGAGGTCGCTGCCTCCCTCTCCCGCGACGGGGTCGTGTCGCTGGGCGGTGGCGCGCCGATGGACCCGGCGACCCAGGTGGCACTCGCCGGTCACACCGTGGTGTTCCTCGACGTCGGCATCGCCGACGCCGCGAGGCGCGTCGGCTTCGACGCCAGCCGGCCGCTGCTCATGGTGAACCCGCGCGCGACCTGGACCCGGATGATGAGCGAACGCCGACCCACCTACGAGCGCCTAGCCACCCACCGGGTCGACACCGCGGGTCGCAAGCCGGCCGCCGTGGTCGCCGAGATCGTCGAGCTCCTGGAGGGACAGCCGTGACGGAGGGAAGCACGCGGATCAGCGTCGGTGGCGACTACGACGTGGTCGTGGGCCAAGGCCTGCTCGACGAGCTCC